>JBCCUP010000013.1 GCA_039196715.1 Pseudomonadota bacterium | reverse complement strand
TTTGGTGTGTTGGACGTAGACACCCAACAGCATCGAGCAAGGGGCTCGGATGAACAACCTACTGAAAGATCACATCTAGTGCACCCCCTTTCACTGTGCAAGTTGCGCGGAGGTCTCTGTGTCCAACGGAGCCTGCGCGGGTCCCGTCGCGTTTCCCCTTTCAGTCGCGCTGAGCGCGGCGTGTAGAATCGGAATAGACTGGACTCGCGTACGCAGTTGCGTGGCAGCCACCCATGCGCGGACAACGAAACAGGGCATGGAATGCGATCAAAACAACGCCTTACTTTGACGACAACGGTTCTCGTGGCCTTCTTGGTTTCGGCTTGCAGCACCTCAACAGAGCAGGCTGACAGGTTGAGTGCAGGTCGGGTGTGCAACGACACCCTGGTGACGGAATTTCGACGAGGTGAAGCCCTGCCGAGCTGCACGCAAACGGACGGTAGATGTGAAGCAGCGTGTTCCGCGGGCCATCCCGAATCGTGCCTCTCGCTTGCGTACCGGATAGAAGGTGACGGTGGCTCACGGGATCGCGTAGTCGACTTGTACCAGCGCGCGTGTGGCCTCGGTTTGGCCAATGCGTGTACCAACTACGCCGCGCAGTTTTGGGCTAGCCCCAAGTCAGTACAAGACCTGCGCTGTGCTCAGACGCACTTCAAGCGCGTGTGTGGTGCTGATGAGCCGTTTGCGTGTGGCATGTATGGCCGAATGGTGCTCGACGATGCTGCGACTCAGCAGGACATCGACGCGGGGTACACGCACCTTGTGGACGCCTGTGCAAGGTTGCGAGGGTTTCCCTGCCGGGTGCTCGCCAAGCACATCGAATCCGGTGACTTTGGCAGCCCCGATCCGGCACGTGTCGCACGTTTGCTGGAACAGGCGTGTGAAGGTGGAGACACCGATGGCTGTGGTCGTCCGGAAACGGCTATCGAGACCTTTCACTGACGTTCGCTTGCGACGTATTGGGTTGGTTTTTGGGACTGTTGTCGGGATTGCTTCGGCTGTCGATTCCACTCGGTTACGTTGCGTGTCTGTGCTCTCCCACCAGTCGAGCGCGTACACTGGTTGATCCGAACAGTTCAGTGAGGAAACCGACGCGATGCTAAGCCATGTGATGATTGGGTCCAGCGACATCGAGCGCTCCCGCGCCTTCTACAACGCGGTGCTCGGGGTGTTAGGCGCACCCGAGCCAATCGAGAACGTCAATACGACCGGCCAGACGCGCCTGTTCTACCGGCACAACTCGTCCACCTTTTGTGTGACGCAGCCGATAAACGGCGAGCCGGCTAGCGTCGCGAACGGCTCGACCATCGGCTTCGCCTGCGACTCGCCCGAGCAACTGCAAGCCTTCCACGACACGGCCATCGCCCACGGCGCCACGGCCGTCGAGGACCCACCCGGTCCACGCGAGAACACCATGGGCGTGCTCTACCTCTGTTACTTCCTGGACCCGGACGGCCACAAGATTTGCGGTCTGCACCGGCCACCGCGCGACACCTGAGTTGCAGCAGCGCCGATCTGGTCGCCCATGCGCATTGCCGTCCACCGTGTGGATGCGTTTCAACTGAACGGCCGCGGCGGCAACCCGGCCGGCGTCGTGCTCGACGCCGACGGCTTGTCCGACAGCCATATGCAACAGGTGGCGGCGAAGGTGGGCGCGCCGGAGACGGCCTTCGTGCTTGCGTCCGACACCTGCGACTACCGCCTGCGGTTCTTCACACCGACGGAGGAGGTGGGGTTGTGCGGCCATGCGACAGTGGCGACCTACGCGGTGCTTCACCAGGTCGGCACCTTGCGCCCTGGTGCCTACCGACAGGCGCTGCAGGCCGGTGAGTTGGGGGTCGCAGTGGCCGACCACGGCCTCGTGTCGATGGAACAGGCACCGCCAGTGTTTGGTGACACCTTTTCACCCGAATGCATCGCACCTTTGTTGGGCTGCACAGTCGAGGCGATCCTGAGTCCGGACTGGCCCGTGCAAGCGGTGTCGACAGGCCTGCCCGACATCCTGGTGCCGCTGCGATCGGCCGCAGCCCTGGCGCAGCTGCGACCGGATTTCATTGCTATGGCCCGGTTCAACGCCGCAAGCCGGACCGTGGGTGTGCACGCGTTCGTCGTCGACAGCGCGAGCCCGCGGTCGCCGGTGCGCTGTCGCAATTTCGCACCGCGTTTCGGCATCCCGGAAGAGGCGGCCACCGGTAGCGCGAACGGCGCGCTCGCGTGATATCTGCACCGCTACGGCGAACCGGCTGACACCCGTGTGTTTGAACAGGGGCACGCGCTCGGTCGGCCGTCGCAGATAGAGGCGCGCGTCGACGTTGTGGGCGGCGCGGTGGCGTGCGTCACGGTCAGTGGCTACGCCGGGTTCGCGGCGTTGACCCACGTGGAGGTGACCTGAGCGTGTGCCCGCCGTCGTGTTCGCTGATGGCGCGGTGCGGCAGGCGCTCGATCGCGCGTGTGGTCGGTGGCACACTCACGGGCGCGGCGCGGTACGTCAACCGACGTGTGAGCCTCAACGTAACTGGAGGTGGACCGTGGTAGTGGATCACATCGGGGTGGCGGTGTCCGATCTCGCTGAGAGCAAGGTGTTTTTCGCGCGAGCGCTTGCGCCGCTCGGTATCACGATGATGGCCGAAGACGACGGTTGGGTCGGGTTCGGGCGCGGTGAGCTCGCGGCGTTCTGGTTTGGCGAGGACGACACCCACCCGGGGCCGATGCACATTGCCTTCTCGGCTGAATCTCGACTGCAGGTCGACCAATTTCACGCCGCCGCGCTCGCGGCGGGTGCCGAGGACAACGGCGCGCCGGGTGTACGGCCGCAGTACCACGCCCACTACTACGGGGCGTTCGTGGTTGGCCCGGACGGGCACAACATCGAAGCTGTCTGCCATGTCCCGCCGCCAAACCACGCTGACGGGTGACCGTGTGCATTGCCACAGAAAACAGTCCAAGGTGTCAACGTGACCGTGCCCGCACACATCGCCCCGTTCTGGCAACGCTACCTCGCGACCTGTGCGGATCCGCACGCGGCCAATGCCCGCTTCTACGAGAGCTTCCGCATCGGGGACAGCGATGACGTGGCAGACGCAGGCGCGGCGCTGATTCTCGCCGGTGAGAAGACCACCACCAGTTCACCGCTCTGGGAATACCAGGACAGCGGCAAGCCCCAGCCTTGTGCCGGCGCCTTGTCCGTGCTGGAGGACGGGCGGCGCAACCCGGTCTGCGTGGTCGAGTCGGTGTGGGTCGAGGTCGTGCGGTTCGCTGACGTGGACGCCGAGTTTGCGCGGGCGTACGGCGAGACGGACGGAACCCTGGCCGGGTGGCGCGCCTTGATCACCGGGTTCTACAGCGAGGAACGCTGCGGCCCGGGTCGTGCGGTCAAAGACGACACGCCGCTGGTGTGCGAACGCTTTGCTGTGGTGTTCCCGTGACGCGTGCCAGTCGAGACTGGTGGTGTACACCTTGTATTGTCATCTGCTGACCTCGCAGTCGGGCGCCGCGTAGCTCGGTGAACAACCGTCCGCCTGTGCATCGGCGCAGCACGGGGACCTGAGGTGGCTTTGGGTATCGGCTGCCGATGGTGTACAGGGTTGGCACAACGTCTTGTGATGCCGTTTGCCGTGAACCACCCGCGCGGCAACCGCCAGCGGCTGGTATCGACACCGAACGTGCCAACCACCGGGATTGCTGAACAGGCAGTGTCCCAGTGATAGACACCCGGCTTTTCAGTCGCTAGTGTGTGTCGGGGTTTATCCACGCGCGCTGTGTGTCCTTGCACCCGGAGCGAGTCAACCCGCGGAGTCGACGGCGTCCATGAAAAAACCCGACATCGTGATCGTCGGTGCCGGTTTCGGCGGGCTGTTCGCCACCACCGGGTTGCGGCGTGTCGACGCCAACATCACCGTGATCGATCGGCAGAACTACCACCTGTTCCAACCGCTGCTCTACCAGGTGGCCACGGCGGGGCTCGCACCCTCCGACATCGCGTGGCCGATTCGCAGCATTCTGCGCAAACAACGCAACGCCACGGTGCTGCTCGACGAGGTGTGCGGCGTGGATGCCACTGCGCAGTGCGTGATCACCCGAACGCGCCGTGTGCCTTACGACTACCTGATCCTGGCCACCGGGGCGCAGCACGCGTACTTCGGTCACCCGGAATGGGTGCCCCACGCGCCGGGGCTGAAAAGCATCGACGATGCCACTCGCATTCGCCAGCGCGTGTTGCTCGCGTTCGAGAAGGCCGAGATGTCTGATGACGACGCCGAGCGGCAACGCTTGCTCACCTTTGTCGTGGTTGGCGCGGGCCCGACCGGTGTGGAGTTGGCCGGGACGATTGCGGAGTTGGCCAGATGGACCCTCGCCCCGGATTTTCGGCGTATCGATTCGCGCAAGGCGCGCGTGATCCTCGTTGAAGCCGGGCCACGGGTGTTGGCCGCCCTGCCAACACGTCTCTCCGACTACGCCGCGCGCGCGCTCGCACACTTGGGCGTGGAGGTGCGGCTGGGCAACGCTGTCACACACTGCGACGCCGACGGCGTGGTGGTGGGCGACACCCCGATTCCCGCGGCAACGGTGTTGTGGGCGGCGGGTGTGGCCGCTTCACCGGCTGCAGACTGGCTGGGTGTTGAAGCCGACAACGCCGGGCGGACCTTGGTCGAGCGCGACTTGTCGGTCGCCGGTCACCCCTCGGTGTTTGTGATTGGCGACACGGCGGCCGTGATCGACGAGCATGGGCACCGTGTCCCGGGCATTGCCCCGGCCGCCAAACAGCAGGGTGCCTTTGTCGCCAGGCTGATTCGATCGCGCCTCGCCGGGCGCGCCGAGACGCCGGCTTTCCGCTACCGCCACGCGGGCAATCTCGCAACGGTTGGCCGCACCGCTGCGGTGATCGACATGCCGTTCCTGAAGCTCACCGGGTGGTTGGCCTGGTGGGTCTGGGGCATCGCCCACATCTATTTTCTGATCGGCGTGCGCAGTCCGTTGTTGGTGGCGTTGAACTGGTTGCGGCAGTACGTGACCTACGGACGTGGCGCGCGTCTGATCACCGGGCGGTGGTCGCGGTGACGCGTCTTGCGTGTTGCCGCGCGGGGTGGGGGGCGCACCGCAGCCAGCCATTCGGCTCGAGCGGTTGTCCGCGGCCTGACGCGGGCCTTGTGCCGTGAAGCGTATCAATGTGATCGGCACGACGGGCAGCGGCAAGACGCACTTTTCGCGCGCGCTGGCCACACGGCTGGACTGCCCTTGCATCGAGATGGACCAGCTGTTCTGGAAACCCGGCTGGACGCCCTCTTCGGATGACGTTTTCTTCTCGGCATTGAAGCGTGCCATTGCCGGCGATCGCTGGGTGCTCGATGGCAACTACAGTCGTACCCAGGACATCAAATGGGATCGAGCTGACACGATTGTCTGGTTGGATTTCGGCTTCCTTCGGACCCTGCTGCAGTTGATCCGGCGCACGTTTGCTCGGGCGCGATCGCAAGAGGAAATCTGGCCCGGCACGGGCAACACTGAGACCTTCGCCAAGGCACTGCTGTCACGCGACTCGATCTTGCTGTGGTGCGTTCGAAACCACGCGCGAAACCGCCGTCGCTACGCCGCCCTCATGGTCTCCTCGGACTACCCCGGCGTCGACAGGGTCCGGTTGCGAACCTCGGCCGAGGTGAGGGCCTTCCTGGCGTCGGCTGGTGCACGAGGCGAAACGACCTGACCCGGAAGCGTTTATGGCCGTGGCAACCTCGGGCCTCACTCGGGTACGCTGGGTGATGCCAGGCGCAACGCCGCTCGGCATCGCATCCGACACGAGGGAGGGCCTCGCCGCATGAGGAAGATCGGTCTGGTCGGTGGCCTCAGCTGGGTCTCCACGGCTGCCTATTACCAGCGCTTGAACGAACTCACCCAGACGCGGCTTGGCGGGGTGAGCTCGGTGCGCTTGGCGCTCGAGAGCGTCAACCGGCAACACTATGTCGATGCGGTGATCGAGCGGCAGGATGAGGCGGGCGCGTGTGCCCTCATTCTCGACGCGGTGCGCAGTGTCGAGCGTGCGGGCGCCGACTTTGTGGTGATTGCGTGCAACGACGTGCACCGCTTCGTGCCCGAGATCGAAGCGCTCGTCAGTGTGCCCATCCTGCACATTGCTGATGCCACGGCCGTCGCTGTCAAGGCGCGTGGCCTGTCGGCAGTCAGCCTGCTCGGCGTGCGCAAGACGATGGAAGGTCGCTTTTACCCCGACGTGCTGGCATCCCACGGCATCGAAACGATTGTGCCGAGCGAGGACGAACGCGCGTACGTGCACGACACCATCTACGCCGAACTGGTCCACAACCGCTTTCACGACGCGACCCGAGCGGGCTACCTGCGCGTGATGGCTCGCCTGGCCAAGCGCGGCGCTGAGGGGGTGGTGCTGGCGTGCACGGAAATTCCGCTGTTGCTGACCCCTGAGCAGGTCCCGATGCCCGCGTTCTCGACCACCGAGCTGCATTGCCTGGCTGCCGTGGAAAAGGCACTTGGCGCGTGATGTCCGGGTTGCCTTCGCAACGGTGACGCGTGGGCGGAACCCCGACACCCGGCCGTTGGCGAGAGGGCGGGCTGCGTTGCTGTCAGCGCCGTTTTTTCGATGAGCCCTGGACCGCCTTGAAACGCGGGTTGGATTTGCAGATGACGTAGAGCCGCCCGCGGCGCTTGACGATCTGACAATCGGGATGCCGTTTCTTGGCGTTTTTCAATGAGCTGCGCACTTTCATGGCGACCACACAGTATGAATGGCGGAATACGTTATGTTATAACATATCATTCACGCGGTGTGGACTGTTAGCTCGCCCGGCGCATCCTACCTCGTGTCTGCGTCGACGCTACCGTGATGTCGCTCTGCACACGCGCCGACGCGTCACCTGCGTGTGAGCACCCGGCAGTCGGGAACCTGGCACCGGCCGATGCGGTCCGACGTGTCATGGCACTGACGCGGCACCGAGTCAATCAGCGTGTTCACATTTGAGTCAATCACCTCCACAGCGGGCGCTCGCCTTTGGGTGCTGCTGGTTGCGGTGATCGCGCTGGCTGCGTGCACGAACAGCAAACTGTTGCTCAGGCCCCTGTACAACTCGGTCGACAACCGCATCGACAAGCGTGTGCGCGAGTTGGTGACGCTGTCGTCTGAGCAGACTGCGTCGATGCGGGCTGTCAGCGATGACCTGCACTTGTGGCATCGCACCTATGAGTTGCCCCAGTACGCGACCTTGCTCGCAGACATCAGCGCGCAGATCGGCAACGCCTCGGTAACCCGCTCCACGGTTGACAGCTGGTTTGCAGCGGCAACCGATGCGCGGGAGCGCGTTTTTGTGTGCAGCCCCGTGACCGGTTCGGCCCGTCTGCTGCAAAGCCTGAGCGACGACCAGGTGGGTGAGCTCGAGGAGCGGCTTCTGAACCCGGAGACCGACGACGATGACTGGGAAGACGACGGTGAGCCGCACCTGCGCGTCCGGCGTTACCTGTCCTTGATCGGTTTCAAGATGCAAGCGGATCAGGTTGAGCGCTTGCGGTTGCAGTTCGAGCAGGTGCGCTCGGTCCGTCCGGCTGCACCCGACTTCCGCACGTTTTCCACGGCGTGGAACGCGCGTTTCGTGTCGCTGCTGGACGCGCGCGCCGAACCGGACTTCGAGCGTCAACTGCACGTGTACCTCGGAGAGCGCCACCGGGCCTTTGCCGGACTGCGGCGCGAGCGCGTGCGCGAGATGTGGCGAGACTACGCCCACGTCGAGATACAACAACTGAGCCCTTCACAACGGCAGTTCGCCGCGCGGTGGTTGGCCAAATTGGGGCGAACCCTCCAAGCGGTCTCGCGGGATTACCTCGAGCAGGCCACGGTGACTCGAGCCCTTCAGCCCTGCAGTCCAGTGGCGTCGTCGTAGACCCAATCTGGGTATGATGGCGGTCCGGCCGTGCTTAACCCGGATACGACACCTGCCCCGTGACGCGTTGCTGCGTCGTCTCACAGAACCTGCCGATCATGCA
This sequence comes from Pseudomonadota bacterium, assembly GCA_039196715.1. Taxonomy (NCBI): domain Bacteria; kingdom Pseudomonadati; phylum Pseudomonadota; species Pseudomonadota bacterium. Next base: position 70,465 of record JBCCUP010000013.1, on the reverse strand, counting down.
CTCCGACAACCGCATCCCCATCACCGCGCTCTGTGGCTTTTTGGGCTCCGGGAAAACGACCTTGCTCCGACGCTGGCGACGCGAGGACGCGCTCGCCGACGCTGCGGTGATCGTGCACGACCTCAGTGAGTTCGGACTCGACGCGGAGCTGCTGGCAGGCGAGGAGAGCGCGCCTGTGCCAGGCCGCCTGGAGGGGCGGGTGGCCGCACTTCACGGTCAGCATGCGCGCGAGCAACTGCACGCCTCGCTCGCACGCGCCCTCGGCGACATTGCCGCACTCGACCCGCCCGCGCCGGTGGTGTTGTGCGAGAGCACCGGCGCGGCGCGCCCCTGGCCGTTGATCCTCGCCTTGGTTCAGGACGCGCGGTTCTTTCTCAGGCACTTCATCGTCACCGTGGATGCGCTCAACCTGCACCGCGACTTTGCCGACGGTCGGTATTTTCTCGAGTCGACACCGCCGGTCGAGGATGCTGCGCTTCAGCACGCCGGGTCGGTGCTGTCTGAACAACTGGGCTTTGCCAACGTCATCGTCCTCACCAAGGTCGATACGGTGTCCGAGGCGACAGTCGATGCCCAGGTACGCTGCCTGCAGACACTGCGACCCGACGCGGCCATCGGTCTCTCGGCCCACGCCGGCCTGCTGTTGCCGCAGCTCGACGAGACGCCGGCGCCCGCGCTCGGCGCACTGCGCAACCGGGCCGAGCGCCACGATCTGACCCACAGTGCATCGACGGCGGATCAGCTCGACGCAATCGTCTTGCGCGATCCGCGGCCGTTTCACCCGCAGCGCCTGTTCGACGTGTGTCAGACACACCTGGGGACCGGCTTGTACCGCACCAAAGGGTTTCTCTGGCTGGCGTCGCGCCCAGCCGACGTCCTCCTTTGGCAGCAATCGGGCAGCCAGATTGCCCTCGAAAAGACGGGGATCTGGCGTGCCGAGGTGGCCGAGAACCGCGACGGTGAGCTCTTGCCCGAGGAAGTGTCGCAACTGAGGGCGCAGCTCGATGACGAACACCCGGTGTTCGGCGACCGCCACACCGAACTCACGCTGATTGGCCTCGTTGCGGACCGCGAGGCCTTCCTCACTGCGTTGCGCGACGCGTTGTGCACCGAGGCGGAAGTGGCGGCGTGGCAGCAGGGTGTCGGCTTTCCGGACCCGTGGCCCAAAACGGTGCGGCGAGTGGAGTGAGTGACTGCGGGGCGTTGGCAATGCCCCGCTTCGTCGAACCTGCCCTCTCGCCCCGAGCATCCGATTCACTGCGCTGGCGGTGCCATACTCAGTGGCCGTGACACCGGTTCACCAACAGGGTTCGCATGGCACGACACGCTCTCTTGCTCCTGCTCGTCGTCAAGGGCGGGCTCCTCGTCTGGGGCGTGCTCGGTTTTATCGAGTACGTGTTGCCCGCGGTGGGTTTCGGGCTGCAGGACGCCAACTTCCCCCGTGGTGTGCAGTTTCTGCACTGGTTTCTGTTGGTGTCGACCGGCACGACTTTCGTCGTCGGCTACGTGTGGCGGTGGCGCCACACACCGGCGGTGACGGTCACGCTCTATGCGACGCTCGCGACCTTGTGCTTTGTCGAGACGGTGGATTTCAACGCCTTCGGCGGCGGTGACAGCCGCTTTGCCATCATGACGGCGGAGTTTGCGCTCTACGCGGTGCTCTCGGTGTTCCTGTTGCGCTCACCTGTGGTGCGTACGCGTTTTGGCTGAGGCACTGACCTGTGAGGAGGCCCTGTCATGGCTGTGACGGTCTCGACAGACGCGGCGCGGCTCGACGTTGACCTGATTCACGATTACATCAGCACCCGGTCGTACTGGGGGCAGGGGCGTACGCGCGCCGAGGTGGAGCGCACGATCGCGGCGTCGCTGTGTTTCGGGGCTTATCAGGCGGACGCCTTTGTCGGCTTTTGCTGGGTCGTCACCGACCGCGTGACGGTCGCCTACGTGCTCGACCTCTTCGTGCTCGAAGCGCACCGCGGTCAGGGCGTTGCCACGCGGCTGGTCGAGGCGATGCTCGCGCACCCCGAGCTGCAAACGGTGGTTTGGTACCTGAGCACGCGCGACGCACACCGGCTGTACGAGCGTTACGGTTTCGTTGCCACGGCGCCCAACCGGCTCATGACCAAACCGCCGATCGCGATACCGCTGCGCTGAGCGCGTTGGCACCGATCAGGGCTGTGCCGCAGTGGCCTTTGATAACGCCGGCGACTGTCTCGGCTGCACCCGGTGGGCGCCTTGTGTGCTGGGGCCAGAACGGCTCACATCACTTCGATGCGGTACCCATACCGCGGGAAATGCACACAGACGGTGCCCACATCGTCAGCGGTCCGCTCGATCGCCACGGTGTCGGCATTGGCAAATCGCAGTGTTCCGGCAACCGGTTGCTCACCCCCGTCCACATCCGGGCAGACGGTGACTGATGCACCAACGGCGAGCCCCTGTGGATCGCGTTCCGCGACTCCGGTTTCTGCGGTCGGCTCACTCGCCAGCGCGAGCGCAATGGCGTCCTCGGCGCTGAAATCCGTGGCGGTGCCGTGGCCGATCGCCGCGACATTGGATTCCCAGCGCTCAAGGTCGGAGAACTCGGCCAGGAAAGAGGGTCCATCGGCCCAACGCCCACGGAGAAACCACACGACGTGGTAGAACTGGGCGTCGATGGACGAGGGCGCGTCGCCGAGCAAGAACGCACGTCCGTCGGACAGCTGGGCGTTGAGCCAGGACAGCGGCGCCCGCATCTGCGCCACCAGGTGCGGCAATCGGGCGTTGGCCTGCTTCAACCCCTCCGCCCAGTTCTCGCCGAGGTACAGACGCCCTCGATCCTTGGCAAAGTCGGCGTCCAGGTTGTCGCCAACCGAGCCCAACACGTGGCGCACGGTTTGATCGAACAGCGTGCCGTCGGTCCACCGGCTCAGGCACGTCATCAGCCCGTGATCCGCGGTCGGCATCAGGGACGGCGACGGAAAGCGCCGATCCAGCTCCCGCAGAATGCACTGACTGTCACAGTAGATATCGGCCCCGAGCTGCACCACGGGCGTCCGACGGTAACCCCCCGTGAGCGCCGTCAACAGCGGCTTCGGTGGCAACCGTGGAATCTCAACGCTGCGCCACGCCAGCCCCTTGATGCCAAAGGCCACACGCACTTTCTCTGCGACTGGGGATTGCGGGTAGGCGTGGAAAATCAAGTCGGACGTGGTGTCAGTCACAGCGTTTTGGTTCCTTTTCAACGGCATGGAGACGGTAAAAGGGTACGCTACCACCCCGCCGAACGCAGTCGATTTCGAGTGGAGGGGGTTGGTCAAGTCCAGCGTTTGGCGTTTTCAACGGTGCGGGTGCGGTCACCGTGCTGGTCTTGTCAGGTGTCTCAACGGGAAGCGCGTCCGGCGCGCACAGCGTCCCGCAGCCACAGGGCGCTGGCTTTCGGTGTGCGGGCAAGGGTGTCGAAATTCACGCGGACCAGGCCAAAGCGCTTTGCGTAGCCGAGCGCCCATTCGAAGTTGTCCAACAGTGACCACCCGAAATAGCCCTCGACCGGTACACCGTCCCGCCGTGCGCGCAGCAGCGACTCGAGGTGCCGCTCCAGGTAGTCGATGCGGTCCTGGTCGTCGACCCGATCCGTGTCGTCTGCCGTGTCCGGCATCGCCGCGCCGTTTTCGGTGATGTACAACTTGGTGAAGCGCCTGTGCGTGTGGAGCGTGCGCAGGGTGTCGTACAAGCCGTCGGGGTGAATCTCCCAGCCCATGTCGGTGACGGGCAAGGTCGGCTCAACTGGCCCCTCCGCCGAGATGACCTGGCGGGTGTAGTAGTTGACGCCGAGGAAGTCGACGGGGGCTGCAATGGCATTGAGGTCGTCGGGTTGGATCTCCGCTTGGTCCCAGCCCATCGCGTTGACGGTGTCTTCGGGGTAGCCGGTGCCGGCGATGGGTTCGACGTACCAGCGGTTGTCGAAGCCGTCTTTGATGGCAGTGGCTTTTTTGTCTGCGTCGCTGTCGCTCGCGGGGTAGGCGGGGGTGAAGTTGAGCACGATACCGGCGTCAGCCTGCGGGGCCTGGTCGCGGATCACGGGGATGGCGAGGCCGTGGGCGAGCAGCAGGTGGTGTGCGGCGGCGAAGGTCGCCTTCAGGAACCTCATGCCCGGCGCGTGTTCGCCGGTCTGGTGGCCGAGTACGGCGGCGCAGTAGGGTTCGTTGAGCGTCGCCCAGCTCGTCACGCGGTCACCGAGGCGCGCGACCGTGGCGTGGGTGTAGTCGGCGAAGGCGTGGGCGGTGTCACGGTTGCGCCAGCCGCCTTGGTCCTCGAGCGTCTGCGGCAGGTCCCAGTGGTAGAGCGTGGCGTAGGGGGCGATGTCTTTTTCGAGCAGCGCGTCGACCAGGCGGTCGTAAAAGTCGAGGCCCTTGGCGTTGACGGGTCCGGTGCCATTGGGGATCACGCGCGGCCAGGCAATCGAGAAGCGGTAGGCGTTGAAGCCGAGGGTCGCGATCAGGTCCACGTCTTCGCGGTAGCGGTGGTAGTGGTCGCAGGCGATGCGGCCGTCCGAGCCGTCGGCGATGGCACCCGGCACGGTGCAGAAACGGTCCCAGATGCTCTCCCCGCGGCCGTTAACGTCGGTGGCACCTTCGATCTGGTACGCGGAGGTGGCCGTGCCCCAGACGAAGTCCGGCGGAAAATCGAACGCGTTGCTCATGCGGCGGTGTGCCTCCTTTGCTGGATGCTGGCGGGCCTACGGACGTGAACGGGCTGGGATGTCAACGGCTTGGACAATTAATTGGACCCCATACTCTAACTGAAAAAAGCATTATAAAACATGCAGATAGGCTGATTTCGTCCTTGATGCTGTGAGGGGTTGTCTGGCTGTGCCTTATCACGTCTCGATTGACGCCGAGACGGCTGATCGGTTGATAGCATGCCAACCCGACACAAACGGATTTGTGTATATTGAATACCTTGTATGATATATACAAAAGAGCTTGAGTCGGATGCAACACGCACAATGAACAGTGATTTTGATCACAGCTTCCCGCCGCAGAACGTCAGGTTGTCCGGTGCCCTTGCACTGGTGGGTCGCGCAAACGCCTGCCTTTCCCGATACGACGGGCTGTTGGAAAGCCTGGTCAACCCTGATGTGCTCTTGTCCCCGCTTGTGATGAAGGAAGCCGAGCTGTCATCGCGCATCGAGGGGACCATTGCGACGGCAAGCGAAGTGTACCAACAACAAGCCGGAGAGCAGTTTGACCCTGAAAAGGACGCGGACATTCAAGAGATCCTGAATTACCGCAATACGCTTCGGTTCGCGGGTGAATCGCTGCGCGATCCGGAGAAAACACTGACACCGCATTTGATTCGGGAAATGCATGCGAATCTTATGCAAGGAGTACGAGGCGAAAACAAGAACCCTGGCAGATTCCGTACGACTCAGAACTGGATTGGTCCGCGGGGAAGCACCATCGAGCAGGCGACTTATGTGCCACCTCCCCCCGTTGCGTTGACCGATCTGCTCGAGTCCTTTTTCGCGTTTGCAAACCGTCGGGACAACGCGCTGGACCCGATCGTTCAGACGGCGATGGTCCACGCTCAGTTTGAATTGATTCACCCGTTTGACGATGGCAATGGCCGAATCGGGCGAATTTTGATTCCCCTGGTGCTGTTGAGGCGGAAGAGCATTATCAGCCCTTCTTTCTACATGAGTGGCTATCTCGAGTCACATAGAGACGTGTACTACCAAAAGCTTGAGAATATCTCCCGGCAAGACGACTGGGCCGGTTGGATAGAATTCTTCCTGGAGGCTGTCATCGAACAGTCGGAAGCCAATGTCAGGCTGGTTCGCCAGATTATCGAGTTGTACGAGCGCACAAAGCGGCAGATTGCCGAGCTACTTCGGACTGACCAGGCGATATACATCCTGGACATGCTCTTCGACACGCCGGTGTTCAAGGCGACGGAGTTGCACAACAGGCTTGATATTCAACGACAGCGCGCGGCGCAGTACATACGCGCGCTAAAACAAGCAGGCGTCATCGTGGAAATCCGGCCTGCCCGTGGGCGAAGCCCGGCGGTGCTGTCCTTTGAGGAACTCTGGCGCATCACGGATCGGCAGTAGTTTCTACTGTCGATCACAGTCCGTTGCCACTGTCGGATCAACGATGTGATCTGTTCCGCCAAGTGGTAAGGAGTGGTGTTTTTGCTCTTTGTTTTCACTGTGACTGAGGCGGTCGAACCCGCGAACCGGAGCCCAGTTCAGACGACATCCGGTGAGAACTAAAGCGGCCTGCTCATGCGGCGGTGTGCCTCAGTGACTGGCCGTTTTGAAACAGGTGGACGTGCTCGGGCGGCGCGGTGAGCCGCAGTGTGGTGCCCCGCAGGTTTCGGTGCACGCCCGCGAGCTTGGCGATGGTGGGCGATTTGAGGTCTGTGGCGTCGTCGAGGTACAGCTGCGTCACCTCACCGAGCGCTTCGACGATTTTCACACGCGCTTCGACAGCAAAGGCGTCGCTCTCTGTGACCGTGAAGTGCTCTGGGCGGATGCCGACGTTGACGGGGCTGCCTTCGAGCGCTGCCGCAGTGGCGATGCGAGTTTCGAGCGTGCCGCCGCTCTGCAGGCGCACCTGCGTGTGCTCGCCGCTGCGCGTGACCGTGCCCGGCAGCAGGTTCATCGCCGGGGAGCCGATGAACTGCGCGACAAACTCGTTCTCGGGCGCTTCATACAGCGTGAGTGGGGATCCGACCTGGGCGATGCCGCCGCCGGCGAGCACGACGATCTTGCTCGCGAGGGTCATGGCCTCCACCTGGTCGTGGGTGACGTAGACCATGGTGGAGTCGGGCATGCTCTCCTTGAGTTGCGCGATCTCGATGCGCGTTGCGACGCGCAGCGCGGCGTCGAGGTTGGAGAGCGGTTCGTCGAAGAGGTAGACCTTGGGGTCGCGCACGATTGAGCGGCCGATTGCGACGCGCTGGCGCTGCCCGCCGGAGAGGGCCTTGGGCAGGCGGTCGAGGTAGTCGGTCAGTTGCAGGGTGCGGGCGGCGCGCTCGATGGCGGCGTCGATCTCCGTCTTGGGTTTCTTGGCCAGTTTGAGTGCGAAGGCCATGTTTTCGCGCACGGTCATGTGCGGGTAGAGCGCGTAGGACTGGAACACCATCGCGATGCCGCGTTGCGCCGGCGGCATGTCGTTGACCCGCACACCATCGATGGTGAGCTCGCCGCCGGTGATCCGCTCGAGTCCGGCGATCATGCGCAGCAACGTCGACTTGCCGCAACCAGAGGGGCCGACAAACACCGCGAGCTCGCCCGAGTGGATGTCGAGGTCGATGTTGTCGAGGACGGTAACACTGTCCCCGTAGCGTTTGCTCACCCCGCGAAAGCGCAACTCCGACACAGCTCAACCCTCCTGCTCGGCGACGACGGTCTGGTACCCCGCCAACGTGACCGTCTCAGCCAGTTCGGTGGCGGCGTCCGGCAGGCCGGTCAGCGGCGTCCACTGGCCTGTGGGGACGGGGACCACAACGGCCTCGGCGCCGAGGTTGAGCGCGCACCAGAGTGTCTGGCCGTCGTGCTCGCGCGTGAAGTGGGCGACGGTATCAGTCACCGCGATGTCGCTCTGTACGCCCTTGAACAGCGCGGGTTGCGCGCGCCGGAACGCCAGTGTCTCGCGGTAGTGGTGTAGCAGCGAGTCGTTTTGTGTCTCCTGCGCCGAGACGGCACGCGGCAGGTGATCGGGTGACACTGGCAGCCACGGTTTGCCTGTGGTGAAGCCGCCGCTCGGCGCGCTGGCGTCCCACACCATCGGCGTGCGGCAGCCGTCGCGGCCCTTGAACTCGGGCCAGAAGGCGATGCCGTAGGGGTCTTGCAGGTCTTCGAAGGCGACGTCGGCTTCGGGCAGGCCGAGCTCCTCGCCCTGGTAGAGGCAGACGGTGCCGCGCAGGCAGACGAGCAGGTTGAGGTATTGCCGTTGGGCGGCGTCGCTCAGCGCCCAGCGCGAGGCGTGGCGCGGGATGTCGTGGTTGCTCAGCGCCCAGCAGGCCCAGCCGCCGCGGTCGACCGCGGCCATGCGCTCGAAGATTTGTTGCAAGCGTGGCGCGTCGAGCACCTGGCTTGAGAGGAACTCGAACGAGTAACACATGTGTGCCCGCGCGTCGCCCTCGGTGTACTCCTGCATGAGCTCGAGGCCGATCTGGGCGTCGCCGACTTCACCGACGCTGGTGGCGGCGGGGTACTCGTCGAGCAGCGCACGGAAGCGCTCGATGAAAGCAATGTTCTCGGGCTGGTTCTTGGAGTGGACGTGGCGCTGGTGGTTGTAGGGGTTCACGCGCGGTGCGATCTGGTCGTCGCGTTCGGCCGGCGGCAGCGCCGGGTTGTCGCGCAGCGCCTTGTCGGCGAAGTAGAAGTTGATCGTGTCGAGGCGGAAGCCGTCGACGCCGCGGTCGAGCCAGAAGCGACAGGTGTCGAGCAGTGCGTCCTGCACAACGGGGTTGTGCAGGTTGAGGTCGGGTTGGCTGACGAGGAAATTGTGCAGGTAGTACTGCTCACGGCGGGTGTCCCACTGCCAGGCGGACCCGCCGAAGATCGACAGCCAGTTGTTCGGCGGCGTGCCGTCGGGCTTGGCATCGGCCCAGACGTACCAGTCGCTGCGCGGGTTGTCGCGCGACGCCCGGCTCTCGGCAAACCACGGGTGCGCGTCCGACGAGTGGCTCAGCACCTGGTCGATCATGACCTTGAGGCCGAGTCCGTGGGCCGTCTCGATCAGCCGGTCGAAATCGGCGAGCGTGCCAAACATCGGATCGACGTCGCAGTAGTCGCTGACGTCGTAGCCGAAGTCCTTCATCGGTGAGGTGAAGAACGGCGAGATCCAGATGGCGTCGACGTTCAGCGAGGCGATGTAGGGCAGCCGCGCGGTGATGCCGTTGAGGTCGCCGGTGCCGTCGCCGGTGCTGTCCTGGTAGCTTCGCGGGTAGATCTGGTAGATCACGGCGCCACGCCACCAGTCCTTGTCCACCGTTGTCATGGTGTTGCCACTCCGGGTTTACTTGACCGAGCCGGCCAGCAGGCCGCGCACGAGGTATTTCTGCAGCAGGAAAAAGACGGCGAGCGGCACGACGATCGAGACGAAGGCGGCGGTTGCGAGGATTTCCCAGTTGCCACCGCGGGTGCCGAGCAGCTCGACGATGTGCTTCGTCATGACCGTGGTGTCGCCGGTCGCGTCGATCAGGAACACCATGGCGACCAGCAGGTCGTTCCAGGTCCAGAGGAACTGAAAGATCGCAAACGAGGCGAGCGCCGGAAACGACAGCGGCAGGATGATCTTCACGAACACCTGGAAATCGGTGGCCCCGTCGACCCGCGCGTTCTCGATGATGTCGCGCGGCAGGCCGACCATGTAGTTTCGCAGCAGGTAGATCGCGAGTGGCATTCCAAAGCCGGTGTGCGCCAGCCAGACACCGACGAAGCCCTTGCCGATACCGACTGTGTTGTGCAGCTTCAACAGCGGGATCAGTGCGAGTTGCAGCGGCACTACCAGCAAGGCCACCACCAGGGCGATCAGCAGCGCGCGCCCGGGAAAGTCCATCCACGCGAGGGCGTAGGCGGCAAAGGCCGCGATCAGGATCGGGATCACCGTCGCCGGGACGGTGACGATAAAGGTGTTCAGAAAGGCCTGACCGATGCCCTCCGAGTTGCGCTCGTCGAACAGCATGCTCTCGTAGTTCTCGAACGTGAACTCGGGCGGGCTGGTCGCGGTGACGAACAGCCGTTGGCCGCGCTTGCCGGTGAAGGCTTCGGTGTGCTCGAATCGGTAGTCGCCGTTGGCAGCCAGTGTCACGGTACCGCCCTTGCGTAACGGGGCAGTGTCACCGGGTGCGAAGTCGTCGATGGCGCGCGAACTCACGCCCCAGGCGGTAATCGTGGCGGGCGTCTCGAACAGGTTGCCCTCGATCACGTGCAGGCCGTTTTCAACTGTCTGGGTGTCGGGCGCTTTGGCCCGCAGCGTGCGGTTCTGCTCTTGGGGCAGCATCGCCTGCCACCAGCCGGAGCCCGAGATCTGATCGCTGGTGCGAAAGCTCGAGACCAGTAAACCGGCGGTCGGGAACACCCACAACAGCACCAGCGCGAGCAGAGACCCGTGCACCGCCCAGCGCAGCGCGGGTTTCTGGCCGACGATGTTCTCCACTAGCGCATTTCCTTGCGCGCGCTGAGTACGTTCCAGACGAGGATCGGTGTCACCAGCAGCAGGATGACGATGGCCCCGGCGCTGCCGACGCCCCAGTCGTTGGCGCGGAAGAGTTTGTCGTACATGTAGTTCGCGAGCACCTGGGTCTCCCACTGGCCGTTGGTCATCGCGAAGACGATGTCGAACACCTTGAGCACGACGATGGTGATGGTCGTCCAGACGACGACGATCGTGCCCTTGATCTGCGGCACCTTGATGCGAAAGAAGAGCTGAAACGGGTTCGCGCCGTCGACGATCGCAGCCTCGACGGTCTCTTCGGGGATGCCCCGCAAGGCGGCAGACAGGATAACCATGGCGAAGCCGGTTTGGATCCAGATCAGAATCGCCATCAGGAAAAAGCTGTTCCAGAACGGGATCGTCAGCCAGGTGGCGGGCGCGTCGCCACCCAGCGCCAGGTAGAGCGCGTTGAGCACCCCGATCTGTTCCTGCCCGAGCGGGCGGGCGTCGTAGACCAGTTTCCAGATCACGGCGGCGCCGACAAAGGAGATCGCCATCGGCATGAAGATCAGCGACTTGGCGAGGTTGCCCCAGCGCACGCGGTCGGAGAGTTGCGCCGCGAGCAGGCCGAAGGCCGTTGCAAAGGCCGGCACGATCAGCAGCCACAGCAGGTTGTTCGTCAAGGCCTCCCAGAACTTGGCCTCGGAGACCATCTGCGCGTAGTTGGCGAGCCCGACGAACTCAAACGCGTTGCCGGGCAGGCGTTCACCGAGCGAGAGCCGCAGGGTTTCGATGACCGGGTACACCAGGTAGAGGCCCATGGCGGCGAGTGCCGGCAGCAGGAACAGCCAGGGGCGCACCAGGTTGGCGCGGTTGATGTTCCGGCCCGCGTGTCGGCCGCGAGCCGGGCAGATCACGTGGTCGAGCGCGAGGTTCGCGAGGTAGAAATACGCCACGCAACCGCCCACACCGAACGCGATGGTCAAGAGGCCTTGTATCGCTGGGTGCATGTCGGGGCTCCGCGTACGGCGTCCGGTGTCGTGCGGTGGTGCCCGGTTTGCAGGCCGGGCACCGGGCAATGGGTGTTCCGGCGTAGCGCCGGACCCGACCCTACTTCAGCGCGTCCCAGCTCTGCTGGATGGCGCTGGCGACGTCCTCGGCCGAGGCGCCACCGGCGTAGTCGACCATGCCGGTCCAGAACGACCCCGCGCCGACGCCGCCGTGCATCAGGTCCGAGCCGTCGAAGCGGAAGGTGGTCGCGCCGAGCAGGATCTCGCCCATGCCGCGCAGAGTGTCGTCGCCGTAGATCGCCGGGTTCACGCCCTTGTGCGGGGTCAGGAACCCCTTCTGCGCCATCCAGATTTCGTGCGCGATCGGGGTTTTCAGAAACTCCATCAGCGCGCGGGCGCCGGGGCTGTCTTTGGTGATGCTGAACAGCGTGCCCGCGCCGAGCACCGGGGCGCCAAGGTCCTTGTCAGCGTAGGCCGGGAAGTAGAAGAAGTCGGCGTCCACACCGATCTCGGTGCCGTCGGGGAAAAAGGCCGGGATGAACGAGGCCTGCCGGTGCATGTAGCACTGCGGCGGCGAATCGAACAGGCCCTTCGGGCTTTCGCGGAAGTCGGTCGAGGCGACCGCACCGGCACCGCCGGCGACGTAGGCGTCGTTGCGGGCAAAGGCGCCGAATTCCTCGATTGCCGCGATCACGCGCGGGTCGTCAAAGGGCATTTCGTTCGAGACCCACTGGTCGTAGACTTCGGGCGGCTGGGTGCGCAGCATCATGTCTTCGACCCAGTCGGTTGCCGGCCACCCGGTGGCACCGCCGGAGCCGAGGCCGATGCACCAGGGTGTGTCGCCGTCGGCGACGATCTGGTCGGTCAGTGCCTTCAGCTCTTCCATCGTGGCGGGCACGTCGTAGCCGGCGTCCTCGAAGTTCTCCGGCGAGTACCAGACCAGGGACTTGACATCGACCTTGTAGAAAAAGCCGAAGAGCTGGTCGTTGCCGTCGGGGTCGGCGTAGGTACCGAGGTCCACCCACGACTGGCCAGCTGCGTAGTGTTGCTTCACCCAGGCTTCGGTCTCGGCGCCGAGCGGCGACAGAAAACCGCGCTTGGCCATGTCGGCCGCGAGTCCTGGCTGCGGGAACACCGAGATGTTGGCGGCCGAGCCGGCCTCAGCGTCGATCATGACTTGCTGCTCGAAGCTGTCCGAGCCGGAGTACTTCAAGTCGGCACCAGTCGCGGCGGCGAAGTAGGCGAGCACACTCTCGACCAGGGCCTGGTCCGGTCCGAGCCAGGGGCCGAACACGGTGACCTGTTCACCGCTCAAGTCTGTCGAGGTGAGCGCCTCGTAGGTGGCCCAATTGAAGTCGCCCTCGCCGGGGGGGAAGACGAGGTGCCCGTCGGCGTGTGCCGTGGCGCTGACGAGCGCGGTGGCAGCGAGGCCGGCGACGAGTGTGTGCTGAAAGGCGTTCATGCGGGCTGAGTCTCCTTGAGGGTGTGTCGGGTGAGCCGGTTGACGGCCTCGCGCACGTGCCGGCATCGGTGTGCCGATCGTATCGTTTGGAGTATTCATGAGACGCCGGAGGGGTGTCAACGCGCCCGGGTGGACGGCGTAGCGACTGACTCGGCCTGTGCGCGTAGGCCGTCGGAAAGCGTGTCACACTGGACGCTGCCGTGGGCCGGAGTGAACGCGTTGGACCCGATGACAGTAGTGACATTTTGCCTCGCGGCACTGGTGGTGTTGCTCGTCCCGGGGCCGGGGGTGCTCTACGACGTGACCCGCACGCTGTCGCACGGCCTTGCGGCCGGGGCGGCCTCGGTGCTGGGTCTCGCGAGTGGGGCGTTCGTCCACGTGCTCGCAGCGACCGCAGGGCTGTCGGCGCTGCTGCTGACGTCGGCCACGGCCTTCGGCGTGGTCAAGGCGCTCGGGGTCGCGTACCTCGTCTACCTCGGGCTGCGCACGATCCTCAGTCGATCGCCCGCTGCCACGGCACCCGAGCACAGGGACGCGGCGTTACGTCGGGTGTTCTGGGAAGCTGTGTTGGTGAGTGTGCTCAACCCCAAGATCGCCGTCTTCTTTCTGGCCTTTCTGCCGCAGTTCGTGACAACAGCGGATGGCGACGCGGGGTGGCAGGTGTTGCTGCGCGGCAGCGTATACGTGCTGCTCGCGGTGTGTACCGACGGCGCCTATGCGCTGTGCGCGCACCGCGTGCGCAGCGTGTTGTCGGACCGCTTCGTGTTCGGGCCGGTGCCCCGGCTGGCCAGCGGCGTGGCCTACCTCGGACTCGGTCTCGGCGTGTGGGTCACCGAGCGCGGCGGCTAGGCGGCACGCTTTGCCGCCCGGCATGCCCGTTGTGCATCAAAGCGGGGGCGCAGCACCTGCGCCGGGGTCGCCACCTGAAGCTGGCGGCAACTGTCGGGACGCACCGCGGCGCGGCAGATCACCCGATTGACCGCCTCTGCCGCCGATCGGCAGGCGTTTGACGATGTCCGGCGTGATGTCGGCCTCGGCCGTCGGGCACTTGGTCGAGCTGTACACGATGTTGCCAGCGCCGTCCTTGCACTTGTAGATCGCGGGTTGGGCGGCGGTAGAGTAGACGGCGAGTGCTGCGGTCGGCAGCAGGACGCGCAGAAGCCGGTGTGCTCGTTTGGAGAAAACCACGCGATTGCGGGGTGTGGAGCGCATGTTCAATGTCCCTGGCAGTGTGTGGAGAGGCTGCGTGAGCGGTCTGTCGTTCGCATCGTGTGCATACGACAGACACCACGCGCGTGCCGCAGCGCTGCACCCCGTCGAGCAATAGTCGTACCGTGGCCTGGGCAGTGGGTTCAGCGGGGCGCCCAGCAAGGGGGGCACGGCGGGGTGGCATCTTGCCGGGGGGCCCGGCTCAAGATGCTTGGCGAGGGGCGAGGGAGCACCCGACCATTGGTCCTTTGCAGGAGGTGTCACGCCTAAGCCGCCTGGCCGGAGGCGCCTGGCCAGGGGCGCCCAGCCAAGGGTGCCTGGCCAAGGGTGCCTGGCCAGGGGGCATGACGCCGGTTGTCAGGTCGAGCGGGCGCGGGGCGCCGGTGTGGCGGTGCTACGATGTGGCCACCGGTCTGCTCCGCTCGTTTCCCGATTGCGATGCCCCACTGCGAACTGCACTACTCCGCCGACCTGACGCTGGACGCCGTGGCCGTTCTGGCGTTGGTCGAACAGGTGATCAACGCGCACGACCCCGGCGCTGAAGAGTGCAAAGGGCGCGCGTATCCGGCCGAGCGGTTTCATCGGCGCCACCTCAAGGTGTCGGTCAGCCTGTTGCCGAAACCCCACCGCGACACCGCGTTCACACAGGCGCTGATGGACGACCTCGAGGCCCAACTCCGAGCACAACTGCCGCAGAGTTGTTTCTTCAGCCTCGCGCTCGAGTACAGCCCGGCCACCTGCCTCACCACCGTGCACCACGTGGACGGCGACCCGCTGCCCCGCTACCGCGACGACACGCCCATGGGGGCATGAGGCGCGCCGTGGGAGCCGCATCCTTGCGCAGCAAGATTCGGCGAAGCGGTGGTGAGCCTAGCGTGGGGCCTAATTCGCGCCGTGTTGCTACGCAACGACGGCGCTCCCACGGGGTCATGGGGTGGTGTTGGGTCCTCTGTGTGGGAGTCGCATCCTTGCGAAGCAAGATGCGGCGAAGCGGTGGTGAGCCTGGCGTGGGGCCTAGTTCGCGCCTAGGCTGCCCCACCGTGTTGCTACGCAACGACGGCGCTCCCACGGGGTCATGAGGTGGTGTTGGGTCCTCTCTGTGGGAGTCGCATCCTTGCGGAGCAAGATGCGGCGAAGCGGTGGCGAACCAGGCGACGCATGCCCAACCGCCACGGATTCAATACCGTCAGATCACTGCATCGCCGCCGTTCAGCCACACGGCATCCCAGTGCGGATAGTCAGCCACAGACGAAACCAGTCCGGCTCTCAGCGGGTTGGCAATGATGTAGCGTGCAGTATTTCGGAGGCTGTCTGTCGTTCGCAACGCATGATCAAAAAAGCCGCTTTGCCACTGGATACGCGGCGCGAGGCGCCGTGCGCTGTAGTGTTTGACGTTGCTAACACTGCGACCGAGTGACCCGTGTTTGAGGGTGAGCAGCCAATGCACGTGGTCCGGCATGACGACGAAACACACGGTGGCTGTTCGCTCTGCCCTGTCCTCCTGCTGCAGTGAGCGGATCACGGACCGCGCGGTGTGCAGCTCGGACAGGCTTGGCGTCCGGTCTCGTGTCGAAAAGCGCACGTGGTAGCTCAGGCCGATGCGGGAGACACGGCCGAGTCGCAGACGGTGGCTGTGGGCCATGGGGTGTGTTCTGTTGGCGTGCAATCAGAATGACGCCACGCTTGGTCGAAGCCAGCTCTGGTTGCCTTGCCATTGGCTTTTCTTGCGGGTGCTGGACCGCTTGGGAAACACATTCGCGCCTAGGCGGCCCCCCCGTGTCACTACGTGACGACGGCGCTCCCACGGGCTCATGAGGCGGTGCAGGGGCTGCCGTGGGAGCTGCATCCTTGCGGAGCAAGATGCAGCGAAGCGGTGGTGAACTAGGAGCGGAGTTTTTTCGCTCCGTGTTGCTACGCAACGACGAAGCTCCCACGGGGCATGGGGCGGTATCGGGTCTTCTTGTGGGAGCTGCATCCTTGCGCAGCAAGATGCGGCGAAGTGGTGGTGTCGCGACTGCCGAGTGCAGCCGCGCTTCGGGACCGCTAGAGCGCGGTCCAACCGCCGTCGACACTCAGGGTGGTACCGGTCATCTGATCGGCGCCGGGGGAGCAGAGGAATACGGTGGTCTGGCCGATCTGTTCGACTGACGCGAACTGCTTGGAGGGCTGGCGCGCGAGCAGGATGTCCCTGACGACGCTGTCGCGGTCCATTCCGTACTCTTTCATGGTGTCCGGAATCTGGGCCTCGACCAGCGGCGTGAGCACGTAGCCCGGGCAGATGGCGTTGGCGGTGATCGGTTCCTCGGCTGTCTCGAGCGCCGTCACCTTGGTGAAACCCACCACGCCGTGTTTGGCCGTGACGTAGGCGGACTTGTAGGGCGATGCCGTGAGCCCATGCGCCGAGGCCACGTTGATCACCCGACCCCAGCCGGCAGCGCGCATCATCGGCAGCGCCGCGGCGGTGGTGTGAAAGGTGGAGTTCATGTTGATCGCAATGATCCGGTCCCAGGTGTCGGACGGGAACTGGTCGATCGGCGCCACGTGCTGGATGCCGGCGTTGTTGACCAGGATATCGCAGGCACCGGCGTCGGCGATGAGCGCACGGCAGGCCGCGCCGTCGGCCATGTCGGCCTGCACATAGCGCACCTCGACACCGTGCGTGTCGCTCATGGACGCCGCGAGCGCGTGGTCTTCGTCACTGTTGGTGTAGGAGTTTATGACAAGTTTGGCCCCGGCCCGGGCGAGCTCGTGGGCGATGCCGAGGCCGATGCCCGAGGTGGAGCCGGTGACGACGGCGGTCTTGCCGTGAAGTGTGTGTGCCACTGTGGTGTCCTGGTGCGGTGGAGACGGCCGGGGTCGGTACGACCGACGGCGCCGGTCTCAGCCGTGCTTTCGCATGAAGGTGATCAGGAAAGGCGCGATCTCCTCGCGCCAGCGTCGGCCGCTGAACACGCCGTAGTGGCCGACGCCGTCTTTCAACAGGTGCTTGCGCTTGGACTTCGGAATGCCCGTGCACAGCTCCTGCGCGGCCTCGGTCTGGCCGACACCGGAGATGTCGTCCTTTTCACCCTCGATGGTCAGCAGCGCAGTGCGGGTGATCGCAGCGGGGTCGATGCGCCGGTGGCGGAAGGTCATGTTGCCGGTGGCGATCGCCGCCTGGTGAAACACGCGGTCGATGGTTTGCAGGTAGAAGTCGGCCGGCATGTCCATGACGGCGTTGTATTCGGAGTAGAAGAACTCGTGGGCTTCGACCGCGTCGTCGTTGCCGCTGACGAGGTCCTGGTAGTACTTCATGTAGGCGTTCTGGTGGCGCGTCGGGTTCATGTTGATGAACCCCGCGAGCTGCAGAAAGCCGGGGTAAACGCGCCGCCCGGCGCCCTCGAACATCATCGGCACGGTGCAGATCATGTTGTGGTTGAACCACGCCAGCGAGTGGTTGCGGGCGAAGTTGTTCGGCGCGGTCGGGCTGCGACGCGGGTCGATCGGGCTGCCCATCAGGGTCATCGACGCGGGCGCCTGCGGCGCGTTTGCCTGGGCGAGTACGGAGACGGCGGTCAGCACCGCGGGACCGGGCTGGCAAACGGCGACGACGTGCACGCTGCCGTTCGCGTCGTGCAGCTCGACCAGAAAGTCGCGGACGTGGGCAATGTAGCTGTCGAGGCCGAAGCTGCCGAGTTCGAACGGGATGTCACGCGCATCGACCCAGTCGGTCACGTAGACATCGCAGTCGGTCAAGAGACGCTTGATGGTGTCGCGCAGCAGGGTGGCGTGGTGACCGGACATCGGCGCGACCAGCAGCACGGGCAGGCGCGGCTGAGGGAGCGCGTTGACCGAGGCCAGGTCAAGGGAAAACTTGCGCAACTCGCAGAACGGGGTGTGGCTCACCACGCTTGTGACGACCCTGTGCTCCTTGCCGTCAATCTCGATCGCATCGATACCGAACTCGGGCTTGCTGTTCGGGCCGGTCATGAACTCGATGAACTTCAAGCCGGACGCGAGGTGGCGACCCGGGAAGGAATTTCGCCAGGGGTTGAACGGGTGCTCGAGGCACTGGCGCGCCATGACCGCGTAGCCGTGTGCCGGTACCGCCGTGGCCTGCAGGGATTCGTACATTTGATAGAGCATGGGTCCGCCTGTGTGAGCGTTGTCGTGCTGTTTTTCTATGGTGTCCGTGACGCGGTTTGCTGCGGTGCGTCGGCGGTGCTGCGGTTGTGGCCGCGGTGTCCTCTGTGTGCGTCCTGGCGCCCGTGCGCGTCGCGGCGTGGGGTCGTGCTCCTGGGTCTAGTGGCGCCGGGGGCGGTAACGCCCCCGACGATAGCGTAGTGTGTGATTGGCCTCGCCGCCGGCGAGCGCCGCATCAGTACATGTGTTGGCCGCCGTTGACGGACAGGGTCGAACCGGTGATGAAACCGGCGTCGTCGGCGACGAGAAAAACCACGCTGCGGGCGATGTCCTCGGCGCGGCCGAGTCGACCGACCGGGATCTTTGCGATGATTTTCTCGAGCACGTTCTCCGGCACCGCGCGCACCATGTCGGTGTCCACGTAGCCCGGTGCGATCGCGTTCACGGTCACGCCCTTGGCCGCGCCTTCCTGCGCCAGCGCCTTGGTGAAGCCGTGGATACCGGACTTGGCGGCGGCGTAGTTGACCTGGCCGTACTGGCCCGCCTGGCCGTTGATCGAGCCGATGTTGACGATGCGTCCGAAGCCACGCTCGCGCATGCCGTCGATCACCAGGCGGCACATGTTGAAACAGGAGCCGAGGTTGGTGTCGAGCACGGCTTGCCAGTTGGGCTGGTCCATGCGGTGCAAGGTGCCATCGCGTGTGATGCCAGCATTGTTGACGAGAATGTCGACGGTGCCGCCCATGTCTTCGCAGATGCGTTTCACACCGGCTTCACAGGCACTGAAGTCCGAGACGTCGAACTTGTAGACCGGGATGCCACTGCTCTCCGAGAAGGCCTTGGCGCGTTCGTCGTTGCCCGCGTAGTTGGCGGCCACCTTGTAGCCCTTGTTCTTCAACGCGATTGAAATTGCTGCGCCGATGCCGCGCGTGCCGCCCGTGACGACTGCAATTTTTGCCATGATGTTTGAAACTCCGTGTTCAGTCTGAAGGTGTGTGTCAGTCGCGCGCGACGCACATGGCGATGCCCATGCCGCCGCCGATGCAAAGCGTGGCCAGCCCTTTCTTCGCGTCCCGGCGTGCCATCTCGTGCAACAGCGTCACCAGGATGCGCGCACCCGACGCGCCGATCGGGTGGCCCAGTGCGATCGCACCGCCGTTGACGTTGACCTTGTCGGTGTCCCAGCCGAGGTCCGAGTTGACCGCGCAGGCCTGCGCTGCGAAGGCCTCGTTGGCTTCGACGAGGTCGAGGTCGTCGGTCGTCCAGCCGGCTTTCTTCAACGCCGCCTGGCTCGCCGGGATCGGGCCGGTGCCCATGATCTCGGGGTCGACGCCGGCGGTGGCCCAGGAGACGATCCGCGCCAGCGGTGTGATGCCGCGGGCCTTGGCGTTTTCGGCGGTCATGAGCGCGAGGGCGGCCGCGCCGTCGTTGAGGCCCGACGCGTTGCCGGCGGTGACCGAGCCCTCGCGGGCAAAGGCGGGGCGCAGCTTCGCGAGACCGTCCGCAGTGGTGCCGTGCTTGGGGTATTCATCGGCCTCGACGACCGTGTCACCGCGGCGGCTCGAGACCGTGACCGGCACGATCTCGTCCTGGAACCTGCCCGCGGTCTGTGCGGCTTCGGCTTTCTGCTGTGAGGCTGCGGCGAAGGCGTCCTGTTGCTCGCGGGTGATCTGCCAGCGCGCGGCGACGTTCTCGGCGGTGGTGCCCATGTGGTAGCCGTGGAACGCATCCCAGAGACCGTCCTTGATCATGGTGTCCACCATGCCGAGGTCGCCCATCTTGGTGCCGCTGCGCAGGTGCGCGCAGTGCGGCGAGAGGCTCATGTTCTCCTGGCCACCGGCGATCACGACCTCGCTGTCACCGGCCATGATGGCCTGGAAGCCCATCGCGACGGTGCGCAGACCCGAACCGCACACCTGGTTGACGGTGACGGCGGTGCGCTCGGCGGGGATGTCGGCCTTCATCGCAGCCTGGCGGCCCGGGTTCTGACCGGACCCGGCGGTCAGCACCTGACCGAAGATGACTTCGGACACGTCGGCCGGGTCCAGTTGGCTGCGTTGCAGCACTTCCCGGATGACGACGGCGCCCAGTTCGTCAGCGGCGACCGTGCTCAAGCTGCCGTTGAAGGCGCCGATCGGCGTGCGTGCGGCGCCGGTGATGACAATCTCGCGTTCCAAAACGATTCTCCAGATGACGGGTTAACTTTTGACCAGCACGTAGCTGCCCGGCGCGTCCTCGATCGCGGGCAGGTCGCGGTCACCGGGCACACGGGCCTTGACTCGGGTGCCGGACTGGGGTTTGAGCCAGGCGTGCCAATCCGGCCACCACGAGCCCTCGAAGGCCTCCGCACCGGCGAGCCAGGCGTCGAGGTCCTTGGGTTGGTCCGGGTTGATCCAGTAGCCGTACTTCTTGCTGCTCGGCGGGTTGATCACGCCGGCGATGTGGCCGGAACCGGCCAGCATGAAACGCACGGGGCCGCTGTACAGCCCGGTCGACTTGAACACCGACTTGTACGGGGCGATGTGGTCTTCGCGCGACGACTGCAGGTAGATCGGAATGCCAACCTTGGACAGGTCAATTGGCACGCCCTTGAGCGTGATGCCGCCCGGCTTGGCCAGGTTGTTGTGCAGGTACATCTGCCGCAGGTAGTAGAGGTGGGTCTCGCGCGGCATGCGCGTGGCGTCCGCGTTCCAGTGCAGCAGGTCGAATTTCAGCGGTTCTTTGCCGAGCAGGTAGTTGTCGACGTAGAACGACCAGATCAGGTCGTTGGCGCGCAGCATGTTGAAGGTGGTCGACATGGCGCTGCCTTCGAGGTAGCCCTTCTCGCCCATCATGGCTTCGAGGTTGTCGATCTGCGCTTCGTCGGTGAAGATCTTGAGCGCGCCGGCCTCGGAGAAATCCGCCTGCGAGGCGAAGAAGGTGGCGGACTGCACCCGGTCGTCGCCCTGGTCCGCCATGTACGCGAGCGTGGCGCTCAGCAGGGTGCCGCCGATGCAGTAACCGATCATGTTGACGTCGCGCTCGCCGCTTGCGGCTTCGACCGCCTCGAGCATGTCGAGGATGCCTTCCTGCATGTAGTCCTCGAAGGTCTTGCTCGCGAGTGCGGTGTCGGGGTTGACCCAGGACACGACGAACACCGTGTACCCCTGCTCGACAGCCCAGGCAATGAACGAGTTCCGCGGTTGCAGATCGAGGATGTAGAACTTGTTGATCCAGGGCGGCACGATGACCAACGGCCGTTTGAACACGCGTTTGGTGGTCGGCGCGTACTGAATGAGTTGTGCGAGGTCGTTCTGGAAGACCACTTTGCCAGGTGTGGTCGCGATGTCCTTGCCGACCGTGAAGGCGTCCGGGTCGGTCATCGTGATGCTGAGCTGACCGGTCTTCGGGTCCATGTCGCGCTGAAGGTTTTTCAGACCGTTGACGAGGCTCTGCCCCTCGGTCTCGACCATGGTGCGCAGCACCTCGGGGTTGGTCAGTGCGAAATTGCTTGGGGAAAAGGCGTCCACCATGAGCTGGCTGTAGAACTCGACCTTGTCGCGGTCGCTGTCTTCGAGCCCTTCGATCGAGCGCATGGTTTCGACGAACCACTGCGAGGTGATGGTGTAGGACCGCTTGATGTAGTCGAAGGCCGGGTTCCGGCTCCAGTCCTCGTGCGTAAAGCGTCGGTCGCGGCCCGGGTCGCCGGCGGCGGTGTCGGTGCCCTGTTTCTCGAACACGTCGAGCGTGAGTTCCTGCCAAAGGTCCATGTGCGCGGACCACAGCTCGTAGTTCGACTGCATCAGGCGTTGTGGGTCGGCGACCAGTCCGGACATCGCCTTGGTGAAGGCCGGCCCGGTGTTGAGGGGGTCGGTGCCCTGCGGTGCCGGTTGTTTGAGGAAGCTCGACATCATCGCCTGGTTCTGACGCATCAACTGGGTAAAGGTGTTACCCATCTCGAGCCACTGATCGGCCAGGGTCTTCTGCTTGTCGTCCACGGTCGCCTCCAGGCGGTGTTCACGCGGCGGTGTGTGGACGCCTGCGCGCGAACTCAGGGTTTGGTGGGATCGTCCGGTTTCTTGCCACCGAACATGGACTGCCACATGTCCATGTTCTTCTGCATCATGTCGAGCGGGTTGGTGGTCAGCATCCGCTGCATCTGATCCTGAATCGACTGCTGCTGTTCGACAAAGGCGTCAACACTGTTCTGCAGGTAGTCGGTCATCATGGCCTGCATGGGGTTGCCGTAGAAGCGGATCAGCTGCGCCAACAGGGTCACCGACAACAGCGGTTCGCCGGACTGTTCCTGGTCGACGATGATCTGCAGCAGCAGCGCCCGCGTGATGTCGTCGCCGGTGGTGTCGTCGACCACCCGGACGGTTTCGCCCGCGACGATGAAGCCCTTGATGTCGCTGAGCGTGACGTGCTTGCTGTCGACGGTGTCGTACAGGCGGCGGTTCGCGTATTTCTTGATCAGGCGGGTCAAGTCGGTGGCCACGGTGCGTTCGCTCGGTCGGCTGCGGGGTGCAGCCTGTCAGGCTGTCACCCGGGGGAGGGGATGTCCACCCCCTGCCCACCGGGCGACGCCCGATCACCCGATCACGCTGCTTTGACGGCGCTCGCGGCGTTGGCCGTGGCAGTCTGCAGCTCGTCGCCGAGTGACTTGGCGAGCTCGACGTACTCCGCCGTGCGGGCGTTCATGGTTTCGGCGAACGCCTTGGTCTGCTCGACCTGGGCTGTGGCGAGGTCGTTGATGTTGTCGTAGGCAAGCGGTGCGCGGGTGGTGGCCACCGCGTGCTCCACCAGGTCACCCATCACTTCGTAGTTCTTGCGCATGATCTTCTCAGACGCGTCGGCGGCGATGCCGAAGAACTGGCGCATGGGCTCGAGGCTTTTGGCCTGCATGTCGGTGAACTGCTTGAACTGGTCGGTCACTTTGTCCTTGGCTTTGGTCGGCATGGCTGGGGTCCTCAGGTTTCCGATTCACGAGAGCGATTGCTCATGTTGCAGTGCATAATATCGACCAGTTTTCTTGCATTGCAAGAAGAAATTGCAAAAATTTTTTTAATTTTTATAAATATTCTATAAAACAATAGTTTAAGTAAGATAACCGTAATGATATCCAAGCTAAATTATTCGTTTTGGGTAAAATTATTTTGCGAAAATTCTGCAGTAAACTGACGTCTCAGGCACTGCGTTGCCGACCGCCTCCGACAGCAGTTTGGCGCGAGACCACAGCGGTGCTGCGGACACACCGTTCGCAATGGCGGTATCGTGCCGGTCGGCACCGTGTGAGCGGCGTGGCGAGTCAGCCCGGCGACGGGGACGTCGGCGAGGACGGGATTCGTCCCCGATCGACAGGGGCGCGGCATTCCTGTCATCGGACGATTCTGTCAGACTGTTATCGGTAACAATCTGCGCGGCGGTGGCCCGATCGGGCCGCTGGAACAGCGAAATCGGAGGGTACGACTGTGTGGGGTGAACTCGAAGGCGCGGTTTTTGAGGTGATCGAACCGGCGTTTGCCGACTGCCTGATCGGGCACGCGCGTGTGGAGCGGCTCTGGAGCGGCGCGCGGTGGTCCGAGGGGCCAGCGTGGTTTGCAGCTGGCCGCTACCTGGTCTGGTCCGATATCCCGAACGACCGGATGCTGCGCTGGGACGAGACGGACGGCTCGGTGTCGACGTTCAGGCAACCGGCGAACAACAGCAACGGGCACACGGTGGACGTGTACGGCCGTCTCGTGTCCTGCGAGCACCTGACCCGGCGTGTGACGCGCACGGAGTTCGACGGGTCGGTGACAGTGATCGCGGACCGGATTGACGGCAAGCGGTTCAACTCGCCGAACGACGTCGTGGTGAAGTCCGACGGTTCGATCTGGTTCACTGACCCGAGCTACGGCATCCTCATCGACTACGAGGGCGAACGGGCCGACAGCGAGATCGGCGCCTGCCACGTCTACCGCTGGGACCCGGCGAGCAACACCGTGTCGGCCGTCGCCACCGACTACGTCAAGCCGAACGGGCTGGCCTTCTCGCCCGACGAATCGCACCTCTACATCGCCGACACCGGCGGCACCCACACGCCCGGCGGCCCCGCTCACATCCGCCGCCACGCGGTTGCCGCCGACGGCACATCGCTCGACGCGGGTGAGCTCTTTGCCGAGTGCACGGCTGGCTTCTTCGACGGTTTTCGCTTTGACACCGCCGGTCGGCTGTGGACCTCCGCCGCCGACGGCGTGCACTGCCTCGACCCGAGCGGCGCGCTGATCGGCAAGGTGCGCATCCCCGAGTTCGTCGGCAACGTGTGTTTTGGCGGCGCGAAGTTGAACCGCCTGTTTATCGCCGGGACCACCTCGCTCTATAGTGTGTACCTCGCTGTCAACGGTGTGCCGCCCGCGTCCGCCGTCTGATCCCCCTTCCGCACACGAGCCAACCCATGGATACAGTCATACCCTCAGCCCACCTCACGCACGCCGCCGTGCTCGCGATGTTGAACGCGGCCGTCGCCAAGGCCGAGGCCATCGGTCAGCCGCAGTGCATTGTGGTCGTGGACGCGAGTGGTGAACCGCTCGGCGAAATCCGCATGAACGGGTCGCGCTTCCTGAGCCGCAAGAGCGCACGCGCCAAGGCGCGCACGGCGGCCTCGATCGGCGGCGACAGCGCGAACATTCCCGAGGCCATGCGCGCGCCGCTGGCCGCGGCCACGGGCGGTGACGTGACCGGCCTCAGCGGCGGGCTTGCGATCCGGCTGGACGGTGCGTTGCTCGGCGGGGTGGGTGTTGGCTCCGGCAGTCCGGAGCAGGACATCGCGGTTGCCGAGGCCGCGCTGGCCGCGATTGGGGCCGAGCGCTGACACGACACGGCGGCGCCGGAGGGCGCCCGGTGGCTGTTCGTCGGCCCGATCGGTCTTCGTTGGGCTGATGTCGGTGGAGCGTGTCGGCGGCGGTCAGCCGGCGCTGCTGCGCGCGCGACCCGGGCTCACTTCTGTTTGCCGATGAGCGCGTTGAGGTCGTTGATGCGGTTTTCGTTCAGCGCCTTGAGTTCGTTGAGCTGCTCGCGGATGTCGCCGATGTCTTCGCGGGTCGGCAGCTCTTCGGAATCGTCGCGGTCGTCGCGGCTGCCACTGCCGTTGCTGTCGCCCTCGTCGCCGCCGTCACGGCTGCTGCCGCCGGACTCGGATTCGGTCTTCTTCTCCGGAATCGGGTGGGCCTTGACGAGGTTGGTGTTCGGATCGAGCTTCACGGTCTTGAACGCGGTGCCCGGCGGGGGCGGCGAACTGCTGAACTGCAAGCCGCCCTCGTGGTCCGTCCAGCGGTACACCGTGGTCTTCTCGGTACTGCTCTGGGTGAACGCGGACACGTCCGGGATATCGGGCAGGCTCGGCATCGAAATGTCGGGTTTCACCAGCTTCACGGCGTCGAAGTACGCCAACGGGTCCTTGCCCATGGTCGATGCGAGGTAGGTCATGCCGCCGACGCTGATCGCCACCATGCACGCCATCTTGAACAGGATTCGGGTCAGCATCTCTCGGTCCCCAAGGTGAAACGGGGCGCACGGTGATCAGAAACGCCCTCTCACCAGAGATAGCGAACCGAGGGCGGCAGGCTTGAGCCGGTGCGGCACATTTCTGCCGCCCGGCCCCGCTGCAGCCGCCGCTGGCCGGGTCAGTCGAAGTCGGGTGCCGTCGGCACCAGGTCCTTGTTGACGATGCGGTAGTTGGTGGCGGTCAGTGCGTCGATTCGCGCCATGTCGACCGAAGACAAGGTGAAACCGAGGGTGTCGAAGTTGGCCGCGATGTTCGCCGGTTTGGTCGACATCGCGTTGGTGGCGACGCCTTTCTGGAGGATCCAGCGCAAGGCCACCTGGGCGGCCGATTTCCCGTGTTCAGCCGCAATCGCCTGGATGGTGGCGTTCTCAAACACCTTGCCGCGCGCCACGGCGCAATACGCGGAGAGGGAAATGCCGGTTTCCGCTGCGGCGGCGAGCAGGGTGTCCTGGTTGAGCAGCGGGTGGAACTCCACCTGGTTGGTGCAGATCTCGCCGCTGCCGAGTTGCGTGACGGCGTCGCGCATCATCGCGGCGGTGTAGTTCGAAATGCCGATGTGCTGGGTGTAGCCACGGTGTTTGGCTTCGGCCAGCAGGTCCAGGCTTTCGGCGTTGTTGAAGTCAGCCGGTGGCCAGTGCACGAGCAGCACGTCGACGGCGTCGAGCTGCAGGTCGCGCAGGCTCTGCTCCACCGAAGGCAGGAAGCGGTCGGCGGCAAAGTTGACGGGGTCGACCTTGGTGGTGATGCACAGCACGTCGCGGTCGAGTCCGGTGGCTTTCAGCGCGGCGCCGGTGTCTGCTTCGTTGCGGTACATCTGCGCGGTGTCGAAGGCGCGAAAGCCGACGTCGGCGGCAGCGTGCACCGCCTGGTGCAGGGCATCGTCGGTCAGCGGGAAGGTGCCGAAGCCGCGTTCCTTGCCGCGCGTGAAGTAGATGCTCACAGGTCGGGTTCCTCCAGGGTGTGCCTCGACTCAGGCGATGCGGTCGCCTGAATCGGGGTCGAAGAAGTGGGCGCGCCGCATGTCGAGTGCGAACGGCGCGCGCGCACCCGATTCGATGCGCACGTCGTTGCCGACGCGCGCGGTGAACGAGGCGTCGCCGTCGCGGGTCACGATGAAGGTGTCCGAGCCGGTCGGTTCGGTCAGTTCGACGTTCAGGTGGAGCAGCGCCGGTGCATCCTCGACACCGGTGCCAATGTCCTCCGCGCGGATGCCGAAGTCGACAGGCGCGCCTTGAGCGGCGCGCGCCCGGACAGCCTCGGATGCCGCGGGGTGCGGCACAACACCTCCGGCCATCGCGACCTGGACCACGTCGCCCTCGAGCGACAGCGTTGCGCGTACCTTGTTCATGGCCGGCGAGCCCATGAAGTCGGCCACGAAGGCGTTGGCGGGTCGGTGGTAGATGTCGTCCGGGGTGCCGATCTGCTGCACGCGGCCGTCGCGCAACACCGCGATGCGGGTGGCGAGCGTCATCGCCTCGATCTGGTCGTGGGTGACGTAGACGATGGTGGTACCGAGACGCGCGTGCAGTTTCTTGATCTCGGTGCGCATGTCGACGCGCAAGCGGGCATCGAGGTTGGAGAGCGGCTCGTCGAACAGAAAGGCCTGCGGGTCGCGCACCAGTGCGCGCCCCATCGCGACGCGCTGGCGTTGGCCGCCGGAGAGTTGAGCAGGCTTGCGTTTCAGCAACTGCTCGATCTGGAGAATCGACGCGACCTCGGCAATGCGTTTCTCGCGTTCGGGTCTGGGCACGCCACGCGTCTCCATGCCGAAGCCGATGTTGGCGGCGACGTTCATGTTCGGGTAGAGCGCATAGGACTGGAACACCATTGCGATGTCCCGCTTGGACGGGTGCAGGTCGAGCACCGACCGACCGCCGATGCGGATGTCGCCCGCGGTCACCGACTCGAAGCCTGCGATCATGTTCAGCAGCGTGGACTTGCCGCAGCCGGACGGTCCCACCAACACCAGGAAGCCACCTTCCTCGACGTCGATGCGGATGTCCTGCAAGGCGTCGACGCGGCCGTAGCGCTTGCTGACGCCGTCGATTTCCAGAAATGGCGCGTTGCCGTTGTGTGTCACGTCGTTCACCCCTTGACTGCCCCCGCCATGAGTCCACGCACGAAATAGCGTCCCGAGACCACGTACACGATCAGCGTGGGCAGGGCGGCGAGGATGGCCCCGGCAAAGTGCACGTTGTATTCCTTGACCCCGGTCGAGGAGCTGACCAGGTTGTTGAGAGCCACCGTCATCGGCAACGAGTCGGCGTCGGCGAAACTCGCGCCGAACAGGAAGTCGTTCCAGATGTTGGTGAACTGCCAGATGACCGTCACCACGATGATCGGCGCGGACGAGGGCAGCAGGATGCGGGTGAAGATCCGCCAGAAGCCGGCGCCGTCCATCTGTGCCGCGCGCACCAGCTCGGTCGGGAAGGCCGCGTAGTAATTGCGAAAAAACAGGGTGGTGAAGCCAAGCCCGTAGACCACGTGCACCAACACCAGGCCCGAGGTCGAGCCGGCCAGCCCGAAGATGCCGAGCATGCGTGCCATCGGGATCAGCACGATCTGAAACGGGATGAAGCAGGACAGCAGGATCAGGCCAAACACCAGGCCGTCGCCCTTGAAGCGCCACTTGGTCAGCACGTAGCCGTTCAGCGCACCGAGCAGGGTCGAGATGAACACAGCGGGCACGACCATGAAGATCGAGTTCAGGAAGTACGGCTTGAGACCGGTGGCCTGCACGCCGATCTGCGCCTCTGACCACGCGCTCAACCAGGGCGCGAGCGTCCAGGCGTCCGGCAGGCCGAGCATGTCGCCCTGGCGGATCTCGTCGAGCGGCTTGAAGGAGTTGACCAGCATGACGTAGAGCGGCAGCAGGTAATACACCGCGAACACCAGCAGCACGGTGTAGAGCAGGGCACGTTGCCAGGGCGTGCGGTCGGTGTCGGTGCTCACGGTCAGCGCTCCGTTCGGCTGTTCGCCCGCAACTCTGAATACAGGTACGGCACTATGATCGAAAACACCATCGCGAGCATGATGATCGCGCTGGACGCACCGATGCCCATGAGGTTGCGGGTGAAGGTGTAGGAGTACATGAAGG
The DNA here is from genome assembly GCA_039196715.1 of Pseudomonadota bacterium. NCBI lineage: Bacteria > Pseudomonadati > Pseudomonadota > Pseudomonadota bacterium. The sequence continues at coordinate 41,889 of JBCCUP010000013.1, read as the reverse complement.
TGGCCGGTAGCTCGGTTGCTTTGCCCGGGCCGCCGCCGGTCAGCGCGATCACCAGGTCATAGGACTTGATCGCGAGGTGGGCGAGCACCACGAACGCCGACAGGAAGACCGGCCGCATCAGCGGAATGATGATGCGTCGGTAGATCGTGAACTTCGACGCACCGTCGATTTCGGCGGCCCGCACGATGTCGGCGTCGACGCCGCGGAGGCCAGCGAGAAACATCGCCATGACGAAGCCCGAACTCTGCCAGACGGCGGCGATCACGACGGTGTAGATGGCGTGCGTGCGGCTCTTGATCCACTTGAATTCGAAACTCTCCCAGCCCCATTGCTGCAGGGTGTGCTCAAGGCCGATGCCCGGGTCCAGAAACCATTTCCACGCGGTGCCGGTGACGATGAACGACAGCGCCATCGGGTAGAGGTAGATCGGCCGCAGCACGCCTTCAGCGCGGATTTTCTGGTCGAGCAGGATCGCGAGCAGCAGGCCGAGCACGCTGCAGATCAGGATGTACAGCGTGCCGAAGACCGCGAGGTTGCTCAGCGAGCCTTTCCAGTGCCGGAGTTTCCAGAGCTTCTCGTAGTTCTCAAGCCCGACGAAGCCGTAGGACGGCAGCATCTTCGAGTCGGACACCGAGAGGTAGCCGGTGTACAGGATGAACCCGTACACGAAAAAGAGGATCAGCGCGAAGCTCGGTGCGAGCACCAGTTTGGGCATCCAGCCTTGAAGACGCTCTCGCATTGGCGTGCCTGACGGTCGGGTGTGCGGCGGGCGGTCGCGCCCGAGCGGGGTGGGTGTCGGGGTTGCCGCCGTGTGCGGCAACCCCTATCAGCCTGTTTAAAATCTACTGCGGGTGTCAATTACTGCGTTGCTGTCGCGCCGGCGCACCGGCTGCTCGGACCGAGCCTATCTGCCGGTATGCCGTACCATTGATATGTCTCGGCCACTGCCGGGGCGCCGGACCGGCTGCTCGCGCCTTGTACTTGACTCCCTCGCTACGATTTTTAACGTGCTGCTTGGGCCGGGCCCGGTTTACATCGCAGCTTCGATGCTGTTGACCAGCTCTTCAGCCGCTTCGGCGCTCGACATGTCGCCGTTGAAGTGCTGGGTCACCACGTCGTAGAGCGCGTTCTTGATCGCCGCGGGTGCCGCGTGACCGTGCGCCATCGAACCGAACAGGGAGCCGTTGCTGTTGGCGTCGGCGAGATCCTGCATGCCTTTCTTGCCGCAGTCGTCGAAGTCGTCGCTCGGCACGTCGGTGCGCGCCGGCACGGAGCCTTTGACCACGTTGAAGGCCGACTGGAAGGTCGGGTTCATGATCGAGGCGGCCATCTTGAGCTGCGCATCGGTGTCACCGTCGCCCTGGCCGAACATCGCGAACTGGTCAGAGTTGAACGTGACCGAACCCTGGGTGCCGGGGAAGCGGATGCAGACGAAGTCGGTGCCCGGGGTCTGACCGGCCTTGAGGAACTCGCCCTTGGCCCAGTCGCCCATCATCTGCATGCCCGCCTGGCCCTCGATGACCATCGCGGACGCGAGGTTCCAGTCGCGGCCGGAGAAGTTGTCATCGACGTAGGAGCGCAGGGTGGCCATGCGGTCGAAGACCTCGACCATCGTGTCGCCGCCGAGTGCCGCCGGGTCCAGTTCGATCATCGACTTCTGGTAGAAGTCGTTGCCCATCGACAGCACGACGGCGTCGAAAATGGTCGCCTCCTGCCAGGCCTGGCCGCCGTGCGCGAGCGGGGTGATGCCGTTGGCTTTCATCGCGTCCATGACGGCGACGAGCTCATCCCAGCTCTCCGGGGCCTTGCCGCCGGCGGCGTCGAGTGCGGCCTTGTTGATCCACACCCAGTTGGTCGAGTGGACGTTGACCGGGGCGGAAATCCAGTTGCCGTCGTGCTTGGCGAAGGCCTGCAGCGCAGTCGGCACCACGTCATCCCAGCCCTCTTCGCTGGCGACGCTGTTGAGGTTGCCGAGCGCGCCTTCTTTGGCCCAGTCGGTGATGTCGAAGCCGAGCATCTGCACGGCCGTCGGTGCGTTGCCCGCGGTGACGCGTGCGCGCAGGGTGGTCATCGCGGCTTCACCGCCGCCGCCGGCCACCGGCATGTCCTGCCAGCCCACACCTTGGGACTCCAGGTCCTGCTTGAGAACGTCGAGGGCAGCGGCTTCACCGCCCGATGTCCACCAGTGCAAGACCTCGACGTCAGCCGCGTTGGCCCCTGCCGTCGCCAGCCCGATGCTGAGCGCCAGCGCGGTTTTACCGGCCCATTTTGAAACGGTCATCCTCATCTCCCTCACGATGTCTGAAAGCGTTGTCGCCGATGCGGCGATCGATACCCGAGGCGGCAACATAGTGCCTGTACCCGTGGGAGAGGTATCGTAACGATATAGATTGCTGACGTCAAACCCTTTCAAAATATGACAATTTGACATCTGTAACGTTATAGGTAATTATTTTTCATATGGCCAAATCACCCACCCTCGTCGACGCCCCGCTGCGGCAGAAGCGGCCCACGCTGAAAACCGTGGCGGCCGCGAGCGGGCTCGCGGTGACCACCGTGTCGCGCGCGCTCAACGACGGCGACGACATCGCCCTGAAAACCCGCGAGCGCGTGAAGCGCATCGCCGCCGAACTCGGCTACGTGCCCGACCGCGCCGGTCGTGGGCTGCGCACCGGTCGCAGCCATGTGCTCGCCCTTGTGCTTGCGCCGCACGCGCGCGTCTCGGGCTACACCGCGTCGATCATTGCGGGTCTGAGCGATGTGTGCCGGGCGCAGGGCTACGAGCTGGCCATCACACCGGAGGAGGCCGACACCGACCCGCTGAGCACGGTCCGCTCCATCGTCGAAAACCGACGGGCTGACGGCGTCATCGTGTCGCGCATTCAGCCGCAGGACATCCGGGTACGCTACCTGCTGGAGTCGGGCTTTCCATTTGTCACGCACGGGCGTACCGAGCTGGCCTCGGCGCACGCCTACGTCGACTTCGACAACCAGGCGTTCACCGAGAGCGGCGCGCGGCGCCTCGCCGAGCGGGGTCGCACGCGACTGGCGCTGATCGGCGCGCCGGCGGACCTCACCTACGGCGCACACATGACCATGGGGTTCCTGCGTGGCGTGGCGCAGGCTGGCGTCGACGCGGTCGAGTTGCCCCAGGCGTTGTCTATCGAGACGCCCTTGCCGGTGATGCGCGCCGTGCTCGCGGAGGTCTTTGCCGGTGAGGCGCGGCCCGACGGGGTGGTGTGCGGGGGTGATCTGCCGACGCTCGCCGTGCTCGCAGCCATCCGCGATAGCGGCCTGACGCCCGGCGTCGACGTCGAGGTGTTCGCCAAACAGACGTCCGATGTGCTCGATCACACGCACCCGGCGATCGACACCTGCGTCGAAAACATCCAACACACCGGGCGCGAGCTGGCCGAGCTGCTGCTCAAGGCCGTGGCGGGCGTCGAGGTGCCCGCCGAGCTTGCGACCCTCATCGCGCCGGAGTACCGGTTGCGCACCGAGAAACCCTGACAGCAGGAAATACATGCCATGTCTGACACCCCTTTCAACCCCGGTCCGTTCATCGCCGCAGCCAAACGCGAGCTCACGAACAACAACAACGTCAAGGCCCATTTCGAGGCGATGCGCGATGTGGCACGCCGCCGTGTGGATGCCATCACCGACACGCACGCCAAGACGGGTGCTGTGGTGCCGGAGGTGTCGTTTGACCGGATTCGATCGAACAGCGTGTCGGACGAGGACATTGCTGCCATTCGGTCGCACGGCTGCGTCATTGTGCGGGGCGTGTTCGACACCAAGCAGGCCGAGGACTGGAACGCCGAGCTCGGCAGTTACCTCGCCACCAACGAGTACGAGGCACGGGCGAAAGAGAAAGCCGGGCTCGACAACTACTTCGGCGACCTCAAGGACGCCAAGCCGCAGATCTTCGGTGTCTACTGGTCGAAGCCGCAGGTGCAGGCGCGTCAGGCCGAGTCGATGGCCGTGACCAAACGCTTCCTCAACGGGCTCTGGGACACCGACGCACCGGCGGGCCAGGAGTTCGACCCGAACCACGACTACAGCTACGCCGACCGCACGCGCCGGCGGGCACCCGGCGATACCACACTGGGGCTGTCACCGCACATGGACGCAGGCTCCTACGAGCGCTGGGTCGACCCGGCCTTCCAGAAGATCTACGCCGACGTCTTCGCGGGCCGGGCCGAGCGGTACGACCCGTGGCGCGCAGCCTACCGCACCCAGACGCGCGAATTCTCCTCGCCGGCGGTGAGTTCCATGTTTCGCACCTTCCAGGGCTGGACCGCGCTGACCGAGCAGGGGCCGGGCGACGGCACACTCGAGTTGCTGCCGATGGTCGACGCGATCGGCTACGTGTTGCTGCGGGCCCTGCAGGATGACGTGCCCGAGGACGAGCTCTGCCTGGCGCGGCCCGGGCGTGCGCTTGGGGTGGACACCACCTGGCACGCCGACATCATGCCGGGCATCGTGCCGATCCAGACCGTCGCGCCCGGCGACACCGTTTGGTGGCACCCCGATGTGGTGCACGCGGTCGGCAACGAACACAACGGCGATGACTTCGCGAGCGTGATCTACATCGGCGCGAGTCCGGCCTGCGGCAAGAACCGCGCGTACGCCCTGCGTCAGAGTGCGAGTTTCCTGAGTGGCCGCAGTGCGCCCGACTTCGCCGCCGAGGACTATGAGGTGAACTTCGAAGGGCGTGCGACCGAGTCGGATCTCACCGAGTTGGGTCGGGCACAGCTCGCGCTCGACGCCTGATCGACCGGGCAGGGCAGGGACAACGCCGCCGGGTTGTGCTCGGCGGCGCGACCCGGCGATCCCGGCACCCGACCCGGTGGCGTGGCCGCCGTCGCAGCGGGCAGCGGCGGGCCGAAAGCTGACATAATTCCGGGCCCACGGGGTGCCGCCCGCGCGTGTCGGTGCCCTTCACCTTGAGCTGCGTGCGCCCTGCGTGCGGCCCCCGGACCCGCCCGCATGGAAATCACCGTCAACTTCCTCGACAACCTTCGGCTCGAGGCGAAATTCGACGACTTCACCGTGGTGGCCGATCAGCCCATCCGCTACAAGGGCGACGGGTCGGCGCCGAGCCCCTTTGACTACTTTCTCGCGTCGTCGGCGTTGTGTGCGGCCTACTTCATCCGCGTCTACTGCCTCGCACGCGACCTGCCGACCGACGACATCCGGGTGTCGCAGAACAACATCGTCGACCCCGAGAACCGCTACAACCAGATCTTTCAGATCGACGTTGCGCTGCCGGACACCCTGTCAGAGAAAGACCGCCAGGGCATCTTGCGCGCGGTGGACCGCTGCACGGTCAAGAAAGTGGTGCAGGCGGCCCCCGATTTCCGCATCGAGGCGACCGACCCCCACGCGGCCGACGCGCAGGCACTGCTGGTGTCGCAGGACGACGACGGCACCCGCACGCGCATCCCCGGCAAGGACGCCGCCCTCGAGGACACCATCGCGCGCCTGACCGACACGCTCGCGGCGCTCGGCATGAAGATCGAAGTGTCGTCCTGGCGCAACATCTTGCCCAACGTGTGGTCGCTCAACATCCGCGATGCGGCGTCGCCCATGTGCTTCACCAACGGCAAGGGCGCGACACGGAACAGTGCACTGTGCTCGGCCCTCGGGGAATTCATCGAGCGCCTGAGCTGCAATTTCTTCTACAACGATCAGTATTTCGGGCCGGAACTCGCCGGGGCCGAGTTCGTGCACTACCCGGAGGAGCGCTGGTTTCCGCTCGAGGCCGACGACGCGCTGCCCGAAGGCATCCTCGACGCACACTGCCGTGCGGTGTTCGACCCCGACGGGGAGCTGCGCGGCTCTCACCTTGTCGACACCAACAGTGGCCGTGCGGACCGGGGCATCTGTTGCATTCCCTACCGGCGACGCTCGGACGGTGAGACCGTCTACGTGCCGAGCAACCTGATCGAGAACCTGTTCCTCAGCAACGGCATGAGTGCCGGCAACACGCTCGCCGAGGCACAGGTGCAGGGCCTGTCGGAGATATTCGAGCGTGCGGTCAAGCGCGAGATCATCGAAAACGAACTCGCCTTGCCCGACGTGCCCGAGGCGGTGCTCACCCGCTATCCCGATGTGCTCGCAGGCATCGCGGCACTCGAGGCGCAGGGCTTTCCCGTGCTGGTCAAGGACGCGTCGCTCGGTGGCCGCTTCCCGGTGATGTGTGTGACGCTCCTGAACCCGCGCACCGGTGGCGTGTTCGCGTCCTTCGGCGCGCACCCGCAGTTCGGCGTGGCGCTGGAACGCAGCTTGACCGAACTGTTGCAAGGGCGCAGTTTCGAGGGGCTCAACGACGTGCCGCGGCCGACCTTCAACAGCCAGGCGGTGCGTGAGCCCGAGAACTTCGTCGAGCACTTCATCGATTCGACCGGCGTCGTGTCCTGGCGTTTCTTCAGTGCAACCGCCGACCACCCGTTCTGCGAGTGGAATTTTGCTGGTTCGACGGAAGACGAATGCACGCAGCTGTTCGAGGTGCTCGATGGCCTCGGCAAGGATGCCTACGTCGCGGTGTTCGACCACCTCGGTGTGCCGGCCTGCCGCATCCTGGTGCCCGGCTATTCGGAGGTGTACCCCGTCGAGGACCTGATCTGGGACAACACCAACAAGGCGATCGCGTTTCGCGAGCCGATCCTCGGCCTGCACCGCCTGGATGACGACGACTTGCGCGACCTGGTGGCGTCACTCGAAGACAGCGAGCTCGACGGGTACAGCGACATCCGCACCCTGATCGGTGTCGAGTTCGACGAGAACACCGTCTGGGGACAGTTGACGATCTTCGAGCTGGGTCTGTTGATCCACCTGGCGCTCGGCGACGCCGACGCCGCGATCGAATCGCTCGAGGCGCTGCTGCAGTACAACGACAACACGATCGATCGAAACCGCTTTTTCCACGCGCTGCACGCGGTGCTGACCGTGACGCTCGACGCGGAGCTTGCGCTCGACGACTACCGCGACAATTTCAGCCGCCTCTACGGCGAGCAGACGGTCGCGGCCGCCGTGGGGTCGGTCTCGGGCGAGGTGCGGTTTTACGGTTTGAGTGAAACCGACATGGCGCTCGCGGGCCTCGACCGCCACTTGCGCCTGCTCGAGAGCTACCGCAAGTTGCACGGCTTCCGACGCACGCGTGCGACAACGCGTTGAGACGGCAGCGCAGGGTGGTTCAGGAGAAGACGAGCCGAAAGCCCTGGTGGGCCGTGCTGGTCTCCGGGGTGGTGCCGGTGCGCGCCGCGATGCGGTAGCGGAAGCAGTAGCTCTTGTGGCACAAAAACGAGCCGCCCTTGAGCAGTTTGCTGCCCTTGGGTTTGTTGGCGAGGTCGCGCTTTTTCTTCGACAGCGAGCGCAGCACGAGCGGTTCGGCGATCCACTCCCAGACGTTGCCGCACATGTTGTAGAGGCCGTAGCCGTTCGGCTCGTACGAGCGGGCCGGCGCAGTGGCGGTGTAGCCGTCGAGGGCCGTGTTGTGCATCGGGAAATCGCCTTGCCAGATATTGCAAGGCTGAAACTCGTTGTCGTCCGGCTCGCGGTGGCCCCAGGGGAAGGGGATGTCGCCGTGGCCACCGCGCGCCGCGTGCTCCCACTCGGCTTCGGTGGGCAAGCGCCCGCCCGCCCAGTCGGCAAAGGCCTGCGCGTCGTGCCAGCTCACGTGTACGACAGGGTGGTCCGGCAGGCACTGCGCCTCGGTGCCCGGGCCGTTGATCGCGCGCCAACTCGCGCCGTCGACGCGTCGCCACCAGGCGGCTTCCTGGGCGCCCAGCGTATCCGCCACGGCGCCGGCCACCTGGTGGTGAAACACGTACGACCAGCCGTAGCGTTCGGCTTCGGTGCGGTAACCGGTGTCGTCCACGAAGGCGGCGAACAGCGCGTTGGTCACGGCGGTCTGCATCATGTGAAAGGCCGCGACCTTCTTCTTGCGGCGCGGGCCCTCTTCGTCGAGCTGGATCACCGGGTGGTGCGTGCCGACGATAGCGTTGCCACCGGGAATCGCGCACACCGCAATTTGCGGTGTCGCGTCAGCGGCCGGCGACGGGGGTGTGTCGGTTGGGACGCGGGTGGACGGTTCGTGCTCTGACGGACCGCGGGCGGCGTCGGGGGTGCAGCAGCGGTCTCCGTTCATGGCGTCGTCGGGCGCGGCGGGTGTCCGAGCATCATACAATGGCGCTCCCCCTTCCCGGAGCCTCGCCACGGTGACCGTCCCGCTTGACCTCGACTTCGTGCGCGCCCAGTTTCCCGCCTTCGCCGAACCCACGCTCAAGGGCCAGGCACACTTCGAGAACGCCGGCGGTTCCTATGCCTGTGGGCAGGTGATCGACCGCCTGCACCGCTACTACTGCGCGACCAAGGTGCAGCCCTACCACCCGTTTCCCGCGGCAGCGGAGGCCGGGGCGCAGATGGACGCGGCCTACACCGCGTTGGCGCGCTACCTGAACGTCGACGTCGACGAGGTGCACATCGGCCCATCGACCACCCAGAACACCTACGTGCTGGCCCGGGCCATGGCGACCGGCCTGCTCGTGCCCGGCGACGAGCTCATCGTCACCAACCAGGACCACGAGGCCAACGGTGGCAGTTGGCGACGGTTGGCCGAGCGCGGGGTGGTGGTGCGGGAGTGGCGGGTGGATGCCCAGACCGGGGAGCTCGACCCGGCGGAGCTCGACGACCTGATGACCGAGCGCACGCGGTTGCTCTGTTTCCCGCACTGTTCGAACATCGTCGCGCACGTGAACCCGGTCGCGGCGATTTGCGCCCGCGCCCGCGCGGCGGGGGTTGCGACGGTTGTCGACGGCGTGTCCTACGCCGGCCACGGCCTGCCGGACGTCGACGCACTGGGTTGCGACGTGTACCTGTTCTCGCTCTACAAGGTGTACGGCCCACACCAGGGGGTGATGGCGGTGCGGCGCGGGTTTGCGGAACGGCTGGACAACCAGAGCCATTTCTTCAACGCCGGCGAGACGCGCAAGCGGCTGGTGCCCGCCGGGCCGGATCACGCGCAGGTCGCTGCCTCCGCTGGTGTGGCAGCGTACTTCGATGCGCTTGACGCACACCACGGCGGGGCGGACGACGATGGGCGGCCGGCACGCGTGCGGGCGCTCCTGCACGCGGCCGAAACACGCTTGCTCGGCGGCCTGCTCGACGCGGTCACCCGCGTGCCGGGGCTGCGGCTGCTCGGGCCCGGTGACGCCGCGCGCCGCGCGCCGACGGTGTCGCTCGCGACGCCGGGCCGTGACCCGGTGGCGCTGGCGCGCGCGCTCGGGGAGCGTGGGGTGATGTGCGCAGGCGGCCACTTCTACTCGTACCGCACGGTCGAGGCGCTCGGCCTGGACCCGAGCGAGGGCGTTTTGCGGTTGTCCTTTGTGCACTACACCAGCGACGCCGAGGTGGATCAGGCGATTGCGGCGTTGGACGCGGTGATGCACGCGTGAGCCTCGACGACACCGACCGGGCGCTGCTGACCGCCCTGCAGCGCGATGCCCGGCTGACCAACCAGCAGCTCGGCGACAGCCTGCACCTGTCCGGCTCGCAGGCCGGCCGGCGACGCCAGGCACTCGAAGCGGACGGGGTGGTGCAGGGCTACCGCGCGCACGTCGACGCGGCGCGCGCGGGCTTGAGCGTGCAGGCCTTTGTCCAGGTGGTGCTCACGAGCCACGACCGTGCACACGCCGCGGACTTTCTCAGCCACTGCCATGCGTCGCGCGAGGTGGTGTCGGTCTGGGCCTTGACCGGCGACGCGGACTACCTGTTGCGGGTGTACTGCGCCGACCTCGGCCGCTTCAACGCCGTGCTGCAGAATGACCTGTTGCAACACCCGGCCGTCGCGCGCGTGCACAGCCAGATCGTGCTCGACCAGGTCAAGGACGACGCCGCGCTGCCCATCTAGCCACGCTGAAGACGCGCGGGCGCGCGCTCGTCTACGCCGACAGCGTCTGGGCCAGCATGAAGGGGTTGCCGTCGGGGTCGAAAAAGGTCGCGAGCTTGACCATGTCCGGGATCACGAGGGTCTCGCCGTCGAAGCGCACGCCCTCGGCCTCGAGCGCGCTGCGGGCCGCGTCGCAGTCGGCGACACCGAACACCGGCACGGTGCTGCTCGGCGTCACCGACTCGGCGTCGCCGAAGCCGAGGGTGACGCCCGGTGTGTTGGTCGCAAGTTCGGTCCAGCCGGCCTCCTCGATCGAAAACACTTCTTTGAAGCCGAAATGCTGCGTGAACCAGGCCGCGGTGCGCGCGCGGTCCGTGACGGACACGGCGAGGGTGATCGTGTCCTGCGTCGAGACGGTGGGCATGGCTTCTCTCCAGGTCCGGTATTAAGTATAGTAACTATACTATATGGACACTTTATTCCTCGTCAATTTGTGCGCGCGCAGTTGGGCCGTGACGGCCCTGGCGCTGATCGCACGCGGCACGGTCGCCCGCACCTCACCCCTTGCCGCTGCCGCCGGCTGCGGTCGCACGGCGATGACCGCCAGCGTCGAGCACCTCGTGTCGCTTGGCCTGCTGGAGGCGAACCCGGGCTACGGTCACCCCTTGCGCCCGGCGTACCGGTTGACCCCGGCGGGTGCGCGCGTGGCCGCGTGGGCGGAGACGCTCGATTCGGCGGTGCCCCCAGCCGTCGACCGCGCGCTGTTGCGCGGCAAGTGGACCCTCGCCGTGCTGCACTGCCTCGACCGTGAACGCCGCTTCGGGGAATTGCGGGCCACACTCCAGCCGGTGACCGACCGTGCGCTCTCGGCCAGCCTGGGTCGCCTCGCGGCCGAGCGGTGGGTGACGCGGCAGGTGTCCACGCACACGGCGCCGCCGAGCGTGCTGTACCGCGTGCGCCCGAGCCACGAGCCACTCGTGCGCCAACTCCACCGGCTCCCCGCGGTAGCCTGAACACCAATCAATTCCTCGTGACACTCGGACGCCCGTCGATCGCGGCGTTGTCACACGTTGTTTGGAGTTGGCGTGTGTGCTCTCGCACACGGGATCTGAACGCGCTCATAGTGCAGTGCTTGCAATATGGCTGTGCAGTCCGACGTCCCGATTTGCTTGGGTTGCGTACGGTCGTCCTGTCCACCCGTCTCGAATGTACGTTCGCTCGATCAACATTCGTTTACAACTGCTACAGCGGTGGCGTGGGGGGCCGATGCCCAGTGTGATTTCAATGGATAGCAACGTTCTCAGGAAGCTGAACCGTTGCGGCGTCTCGTCTGGGCGTCTCGTTACACACTGGTGGTTATGAAGATGCTCTTTTTCAAGAACATGACGCTCTCAAAAAAGCTTGGTTTGATTCTCTTTGTCCCCTTGCTGGCAATGTCGTATCTCAGCTATGAAGAGGTCGCGATCAACCTCAAGGAAATCCGCGACGCCGAAGCGGTCGCCGCCGTGCCACCGTATTTCGAGGCGTTCAGCGCTGTAGTGCACGAGCTGCAAAAAGAGCGCGGAAACTCCGCGGGCTTTCTCGGCTCCAAGGGCACCAAGTTTGGCTCGGAACTGCGTGAGGCGCAAACCCGCAGCGACGGCGTGATCGCCAAACTCGCCAGCGTACACGAGCAATACCAACACCTCGGAAAGCCAATCGTGGTCGAGGGCGCCACGGCGATTCTGGCCTCGCTCGAAGATGTACGCAGCACCCGCGAGCGGGTCGCAGCGCAGACCATGACGGGCAAGCAGGCGCTCGGCTACTACACCGGCATCATCAACACCATTCTCGACCGCATTGGTGCGGTCTCGAAGGAAGCCAACACCGGTGCGGTCGGCAGTAAGGTGTCGGGTTTCCACGCGGTGCTGAACATGAAGGAAGCGGCGGGCATCGAACGCGCGCTCATCGCCACCACCTTTGCCGACAAGCAGCTGCCTTGGGGCCGCTTGCAACGCATCATCCAGTTGGCGGCGACGCAGGACGCGAACGCGGCCAACTTCCGCGCCTTTGCCGCCAAGGACCAGCGCGCGGTGCTCGACGCAGTCAAGGCGACCGGCGGCTACGCCGCGGCGTTGGCCACGCGCGGGTTGATCCTTCGCATCGGGCAGGGCACAGAGTCGTTCGACGCGCTCAACCGCGAGCCGGTGTCGGTGTTTGCCGAGCAGAGCGTCAAACTCGATGAGCTGAAGAAGGTTGAGGACAAGCTCGGCCGAGACATGGTCGAGATGGCCACCAGCCTCAAGGACAGCGCCTGGGCACACCTGGTGTTCGTGATCGTGCGTGCCGCGATCGTGCTTATGTTGACTGTGATTGCGGCCGGCTTCCTGGTGCGGGCGATCGTTTCGAACATCCGCGACGCGGTGGGCTTTGCCCAGGATCTCGGCGAAGGCAAGCTCAACGGCAACATCCCGCAGGGCAGCGACGACGAGATCGGCCAGTTGCTGAACGCACTCGGCGCGACGCAGCAGCGCCTGACCGACGTCATCAGCGAGATTCAGAGCTCCTCGCTCGAGCTCGACAGCGGTGTCAACGAGATTGCTCACGGCAACCAGCACCTGAGTGAGCGCACCCAGGCACAGGCGGTGAACCTCGAACAGATCACCAAGAAGATGCACACGCTCTCGGACATGGTGTCGAGCTCATCCAGCCGTCAGAACGAGGGTGACAACATGGCTGAGCAGGCGCTCGAACTGACCACCAAGTGCAGCGAGATGGTCAAGCAGCTCTATTTCTCGATGCAGGAAATCCGCGACTCGAGCAAGAACATCATGACGATCACCTCGGTGATTGACGAGATCGCCTTCCAGACCAACCTGCTGTCGCTGAATGCGGCGGTTGAAGCGGCGCGGGCTGGCGAACAGGGCAAGGGCTTCGCAGTGGTCGCGGCGGAGGTGCGCCAACTCGCCCAACGCAGCAGCTCGGCGGCAAGCGAGATCAACGAGTTGATCGACACCGGCGTCAACAAGGTCAGCAAAGGTGGCGAGCTCGCCGAGACGGCGCGCAACTCACTCAACGAGGTGCAGGACGCGGTGCGCTCGGTCAGCGACGTGATGCGCGAGTTGTCACAGAACAGTCAGGACCAGGCGACCGACATCGGCAAGATCTCCGACATGCTTCACGAGATCGAGACTGTCACGCAGCAGAACACCGCGCTGGTTGAAGAGGTTGCAGCGGCGAGCGAGATGATGAACCAGAGCTCGTCGGGCCTCAGCGAAGTCACCAAGTTCTTCGCGCTCAAATGACCTGACCGCACTGCGGAAAGAGGCCGGCAACACGCCGGCCTTTTTTTGTGCCTGGCGACAGCCGGTGTGCTCTGGCGTACGGCATTCCACGCCTGACGTCAGACCCGCGCGGCCAAAGCGACCTGAAGTCGTCTGCACGCGCCGGACACCCGGCGGCTTGCAACGGTATTTTTGCGTTTTTCGCAAGGCGGTGTAGCACCCAGGTGATTTTGGGCCTTCGGATTGCAAGGACAAACCGTTCAACGTCAAGCTGGGATTTCAGGATGAAATCTGCGAACGGTCTCGGACGATTTTCACTCGGTAGAAAGCTCGCGCTCATTCTGCTGCTGCCGCTGGCGCTTTCCGCTATATTCATCGTTGAAGAGCTCTACATCGGCTTTCTCTCCATCGAGGAGGCCGAGGAAATACGCACCTTGCCGCCGTATTTCGACGCCATGAGCAACGCCATCACCGAACTGCAGAAAGAGCGCGGCATGTCCGCGGGCTTCCTGAGTTCCGGTGGGGCGAAGTTCAACAGCGAACTCGAGCAGCAGCAGCGGCGCACCGACAAGGTGATCGCCGAGCTCGCGACCGTGCGCGGCAAGGTGGCGCCCGAGCTGTCGGCCGGCATCGAGAAGCTCATGGCCGATGCGCGCGAGCTCGGCAACACGCGCAAACGCGTCGCGCTGCAGTCGCTGGGCGTGCCGGCCGCGATCAAACTCTACTCGGACTTCATCGCACAGATCCTCAACCAGGTGGGCGCGGTGGCGCGGACCATCGAAATCGGCGAGGTCGCGGGCATGTCGGTGGGCTACCACGCGGTCCTGAACGTGAAGGAAGCGGCGGGCGTCGAGCGCGCGCTGCTCGCGTCGGTGTACGGCTCGAAGGCCGTCACCTTGGGCACCTTCGAGCGCATCATCAAACTCGCACAGTCGCAGTCGACCAACCTGCAGAACTTTGTCTCCAGCGCCTCGGAAGGCCAGCGCAAACTGATGAACACCGTGCTGACCTCGTCGGCCTACGAGGAGGCCGTTGCGTCGCGCGAAATCGTGCTCAACGTGTTCCGCGAAGGCCTGAAAGGCGACACCTTCCGACGCGACCCGGTGGAGGTGTTCGCCCAGCAAACGCAGAAACTCGACAAGCTGCGGATTGTCGAGGAGCGCTTGCAACTTGACATGTACGCCAAGGCCGACACCAAGTCCGCTCAGGCCTGGAACTTCATCATCTTCATCATCGCCGAGACGCTGATCGCCGTCTCAATCACGGTGTTCCTCGCAACTTTCCTGGTGCGCTCAATCCTCGGCAACGTGCGCAACGCGCTGGCTGCCTCCCGCAGGCTCGGCAGCGGCGACCTGACCAAGCGCTCGGAAGTGAAATCGCGCGACGAGGTGGGGTTGGTGCTGAGCTCGCTCAACGAAACCAAGGATCACCTTGTTGGTGTCATCGGCGACATCCAGAACACCTCGCGCGAATTGGACGTCGGCATCAACGAGATTGCGGTGGGCAACCAGAACCTGAGTCAACGCACGCAAGAGCAGGCGCAGGCGGTGCAGACCATCAACGACCGGGTCACGGCCGTGTCAGAATCGGTCGTGCAATCGGCTGCCAAGCAGGCTGACGGCGATCGCATGGCGCGCGAAGCCTACGAACTGACCGCCGGGTGCACCGGCATGGTGTTGGACCTGTACCGGTCGATGGACGACATCAAGGCGTCGAGCAAGGACATCATCACGATCACCTCGGTGATCGACGACATCGCGTTTCAAACCAACCTCTTGTCGCTCAATGCGGCGGTCGAAGCGGCACGGGCCGGCGAAATGGGCAAAGGCTTTGCGGTGGTCGCCGCGGAGGTCAGCCAACTCGCTCAGCGCAGCAGCTCGGCCGCCAGCGAGATTTCCGGGCTCATCGAAACCAGCGTCGGCAAGATCAAGAAAGGCGGGGCGGTGGCGCAGAACGCGCGCAAGTCCCTGACCGAAGTGCAGGAAGCGGTGCACGCGGTGAGCGCGCTCATGCACGAGTTGTCCGAGACCAGCCAGGCGCAGGCGGAGGAGATCGGGCACATCGACAACATGGTCGATGACATCGAGGAGCTTACGCGCCGCAACGCGTCTCTCGTTGAAGAGGTGGCTGCCGCAAGCGAAACGCTCGGCCAGGGTTCGGGCGAGCTCACCCGCGTCACCGCGTTTTTCAAGGTGTAACCCGGCGCGCCCGGGCGGGCGGTTCATGGTCCAGTGCCGCTGTGTCGGTGAGGGCCGTCAACACCTGGTCCAGATTGCGGTGTTGGGCGGGCGTCAAGGCCGCGAGCGCCTCCGCCTGGTAGCGAGCGGCGGCGGCGGACAGCCGGCGCATCAGGCGTTTGCCGTCGGCGGTCAGGGTCAACGTGCACAGCCGGTGGTCGTCCGGGTCGACGGTTTTTTGCACCTGACCGCGCGCCTCGAGGCGTGTGACCGCGCGTGACACCGTGGATTTCTCGAGCTCGGTGCGGTGCTGGATGTCGCGCACGCTGACCGACGGCGCCTGGGAGAGGTGGGCGAGCACGCGCCACTCGGCGTTGTTCAAACCGTGGGCGTCACGGTAGTAGGCCGCAAAGCCCCGGCTGGCCCGGTGCGCAAGCAGGTTCAGTCGGTAAGGTAGAAAGCGGTCGAGGTCGAAGGCCGTCATGCTGGCACCGGGGTCGGGATCGCGTTAGGCTAGCCTACATCGTTGCAATTGCAACGAACAAGCAGGCACAACCCCGTGAGCACACCGCCACCGCACGACACCCGCTACGGCACCACCCCCGACTACCTCTCGGGCTTCGGCAACGACTTTGAAACCGAGGCACTGCCGGACGCGTTGCCGAACGGGCGAAACTCGCCGCAGCGGTGCAACTACGGCCTCTATGCCGAGCAACTCTCCGGGTCGCCGTTCACCGCGCCGCGTGGTAAGAACGAGCGCAGTTGGCTGTACCGCATCCGCCCCTCAGTCACGCATGTCGCGCGCTTCACCAAGCGCGTGTTGCCGCACTGGTGCAGCGCGCCGAACGTGCACCCCGACGTGATCTCGCTCGGTCAGTACCGTTGGGATCCGCTGCCGTTCCCGGCCGATGAAACCCTCACCTTTGTGACCGGCATGCGCACCATGACCACCGCGGGTGATGTCGGCGTGCACACCGGCATGGCGAGCCACGTCTACCTCGCCAACCAGGACATGGTCGATTCCTGCCTGATCAACGCCGACGGCGAGATGCTGATCGTGCCGCAGCTCGGCCGTCTTCAGCTCGACACCGAGTTCGGGCGAATCACCGTGGGCCCCCTCGAGATCGCCGTGATCCCGCGCGGTGTCACTTTCCGCGTGGCGGTGCTCGACGGCGAGGCGCGCGGCTTTGTGTGCGAGAACTACGGGTCGCCGTTCACGCTGCCCGGGCGCGGCCCGATCGGCGCCAACTGCCTGGCCAACCCGCGCGACTTCAAGACACCGGTCGCGCGCTACGAGGACAACGACCGCCCGCACCGGGTCACGATGAAGTGGTGTGGTCAGTTTCACGACACCGAGATCGGCCACTCACCGCTGGACGTGGTGGCGTGGCACGGAAATTACGCGCCGTACAAATACGACTTGCGCACCTTCTCGCCGGTCGGCGCGATCGCCTTCGACCACCCGGACCCGTCGATCTTCACCGTGCTCACCGCGCCGACGGCCGAGGAGGGCACCGCCAACATCGATTTCGTGATCTTCCCGCCGCGCTGGTTGCCGCAGGAAGACACCTTTCGGCCGCCGTGGTACCACCGCAACGTGATGTCCGAGTTGATGGGCAACGTGTACGGTGAGTACGACGCGAAGCCGCAGGGCTTCGTGCCCGGTGGTATCAGCTTGCATAATTGCATGTTGCCGCACGGCCCGGACGCCGACGCCTTCGAGAAGGCCTCGCGTTCACCTTGGGATCCTGTCAAACTGGAGAACACCCTGGCGTTCATGTTCGAGACGCGGTTTCCGCAGCAGCTGACGCGCTTTGCCGCCACCGAGGCCCCGCTGCAGGACGACTATGCCGCGTGTTGGGCCGGGCTTGAGAAAAAGTTCGACGGGTCTCCGGGCCTGAAGTGAGTCGCGACGCATGACCCTGATCCCGAGCTGGCTCGACGCGGCTAACGCACCCGATGGCCCCTTCCCGGTCAACAACCTGCCGTGTGGGGTGTTCTCGCCTCCGGACGGCGCACCGCGCTGCGGTGTGGCGCTGGGCGACCAGGCGATCGATGTCGGGGCCCTGGTGGCCGCCGGCGTTGTGAAGCTTGATGCTGCACTCTTCGCCGAGCCCAGCTGGAACGCGTTCATGGCGGCCGGTGCGAGCGTGTGGCAACACCTTCGCGACCGCCTGCAAACGTTGCTCGCCGCCGACGGAGACCGCGTGCTGGCCGAAGACCCGGCGCTCCGGCAGCGCGTCTTCCACCCGTTGGCGCACGTCCGGTTGCACCTGCCGTTCGAGGTCACCGAGTACACCGATTTCTACGCCGGGCGCGACCAGGCGACCAACGTCGGCACCCTGCTGCGCGGCGCCGAAAACGCACTCTCGGCCAATTGGTTGCACATACCGATCGGCTACAACGGGCGCGCATCGAGTGTGGTGGTGTCGGGCACCAACGTCCACCGCCCGCTCGGGCAACGCAAGCCCGCGGGTGAGCCCGACCCGGTGTTCGGGCCCAGTCGTCGGCTCGACTTCGAGCTCGAGCTGGGCGCGGTGGTGGGAACGGGCAACCCGCTTGGGCGGCCGGTCTCGGTGGCCGAGGCGGACGCGATGATCTTCGGCTACGTGTTGCTCAACGACTGGTCGGCGCGCGATATACAAGCCTGGGAATATCAGCCGCTCGGTCCGTTTCAGGCCAAGGCGTTCGCCACCAGCATCAGCCCGTGGATTGTCACGCGCGCGGCGCTGGAGCCGTTTCGCGTAGCGACCCCACCGCGCGACAAGCCGCTGCTGCCGTACCTGCGTGACGAGGGTGCGCTGTTGTACGACATCGACTTGTCGGTGGATTACACGCCGGTGTGCAGCGGCACCGCGACGCGGGTGACCCGCACCAACTACAAGCGCATGTATTTCGCGTCAGCGCAGCAGTTGGCGCACCACGCGGTGGGCGGGTGTGCGATGCGCCCAGGCGACCTGCTCGGGTCCGGCACCATCTCAGGCCCCGAGCGGCACAACTGCGGCAGCTTGCTCGAGCTCGCCTGGGGCGGTCAGGAGCCCCTCACCCTCGACTGCGGCGCGACTCGATCGTTTCTCGAAGACGGCGACACGGTCTGCCTGCGTGGTGAGGCGCGTGGTGACGGCGTCACCGTCGGCTTCGGCGAGTGTACAGGCACGGTCCTGCCGGCGGTCGCTGACCGCTTCGTCTGAGACCGCGCGTCAGAGGCCGACCGCGTCGAGCAGCGCCAGCACCTCGTCCCGCCGGTTGAGGCGATCAAGCCAGGCCTCGGGTATGCCGCCCTCACCGACGCAGCCGTAGACAGCGCCCGCCACCGCGCCGATGCACATGGCGCGGCCGCAGGAATCGCCGCCGGCCAGGATGTTGAGCCGCACCGCGTCGCTGAACGACCCCGCCGTCAGCAGGATGTGCGCGGCACCCGGCATGCCGTAGACCAGTTGGCAGCTCATGCCGATGTCCTTGACGACGTCGATGGACGAGTCCGCGAGTCGCGACTGCACCGATTCGAACAGCGGCTTGAAGGTCTCGCCGCCGTCCATCAGGGCGGCGCGGAAGGCGGTGGCCATGTCACCGGTGGTCAGGGCTTCGCGCAGGAAGGTGCTGAACACCTGGCCCGCCTCGACCGCCACCGCGGTGTCGTTGGTCACGCGCACCGCCGACTCGACCGCAGCGGCGAGGTCGGGTGCGTCGCAGTGGTGTGCCACCAGGGCCGGCAGCTTGGCGATGGCCGGGAGCTGTTCGTCTTGCGCGCCCACGTGTTCGCGCGCTGCAACCAGGGTGTCGGCGAGGCGGAGCGCGTAGGCCACGGTCTCGTCGTCGTCGTGGCTGCGCCGCACCGCGGCTTCGATGCCGTCGCGCAGGGCCGCCCCTTCGAACAGGGCGAGGTTCGCCGTGACCTTGGTGATCAGCGCCTGCTGGTCGCTGGCGGATCCGGCAAACGGCAGGGCCCTGGCCGCGGCCATCGCGTTGGCGTCGGCGCGAGCGAGGTTGTCCAGCGTGTCCCGGGTCGGGTGGTCGATGTAGCCGACGTAGGGGCCGCCGTAGCCGAACACCGCGCGGAAGTGGTCCTCGTAGTGGCGTTGCACGTAGCGCCCGCTGTTTGCGGCCAGCGACTGAAGCAGCGTGATTGCTTGTTCGCCGTACTGCGAGACGTCGCCTGGTTGCTTGGTCGGGTGGGCGAAGTAGGCCGGATAACCCTCGAAGTCGGCAGCCGAGGTGTCGCAGAACTCGGGCGTGGCGCCGCCGAGTTCGCGCACGCGGTCCTGGTCGTAGAGCCAGTGCAGGCCGAGCGCGGCGGCATCGGCGACGAGTGCGCCGAGAACGGCAGAGCGGCGGGGTGAGTGCGTTGACATGGCGAGGGTTCCGTTGGGGCGTGCAGGCAGTGTGTGGCAAGTGAGACCGGGGCGGCGCCCGGTCGTTCGGGCCCTGCACGCGGTCGTGTTGCAGGTGGTGCGCTATAGCGCACAAGGCGGGGCGGTGCGGTAGACAAGCTCGGCTGCATTGATTGCAGTGCGGGGCATGAGCACCTCAGCGACCTCGATGTGACCTCCACGGCGTCCGTCGACGCCTTCGCCGCCACGTTGGACAGCAACTGCGGCGCGTTCCGCTGCCAAGCGACGCGTTTCGCCACCGAGTCGGATCGCGCGTCGCCGTTGACCTCGGCATCGGCCGTGAAGATGGCTTGGGCCGCGCGCCGGGCGCCGGGCGCGCCCCAGCGTCAGTGTCGCACGCTGCAAGGCCGCGAGTCGTCGGCTGCCACGACAGCCGCGCCGCAATCCGTAGGCTGATCACCGCGGCACCGGGCCCGGCTGCCGCACTGATCTGACAGCCGAGGAGCCCTGGCGATGAACCGAACAGACGACAGCCGCGCGGTCAGCGCGGTGGTGGCCGCGTACGAGCGCGGCACGCGCGACCGTGATGTCGAGACCCTCAAAGGGGTGTTCCACCCGAACGCCGTGATGACAGGCTACCTCGGGCCAAACAAGCTGATCGGGTCGCCAGAGCCCTTCTACGCCCACCTCGAGGCCAACCCGCACCCGGACGACGCCTACACCGCCGAGGTCGTCGAGGTCGAGGTGGTCGGGCGCACGGCGCGCGCGCGGCTGGTCGAAGACAACCTCTACGGCCTGTCTTTCGTCAATGACTTCCACCTGATCAACGAAGACGGCCAGTGGTCGATCGTCTCGAAGCTTTTTCACCACGACTGAGCCGGTGGCGTGCGGCCGCTCAGCGCGCGTTGCGCAGGGCGCGTTTGACGATGTAGCGCGTGGCGTCGGTGTCGGAATCGGCGGTCCAGGCGGCGCAGCGTGCCGCAACCCAATCCGGTTGCGATTTGTAGGCGTCGTTCAGCCAGTTTCCCACCGAATCCTGCACGTAGCGGCTCGGGTCGGCGCGGAGCGTGTCGAGCAGTGGCCCGGCGAGACCGGGCTTGTCTTTCAGGGCGCCGATGTGGCTGCACCACACCCCACGCGGCCGCAGGGCCTCCGACGCAAAGCGGCGCACGTTGGCCGAGCGGGCGCGTGCCCAGGGCAGCAGCAGCGTCAGCGCCGCGTCGAGCTCGGCCGCCAGTTGCGGGCGCAGCGCCAGCCACGCCCACTCGCGTACGGCGAAGTGCGCGTCGTCGGCGAATGGGCGGATCGCGGTCAGTTGCTGGCGCAGGCTGCGGGTGCCGTGGCTGGCGACCACGTAGGCGCCCCAGCCGCGCACGGTGTCTGACGGGTGTGTCTGGCAGCGCGCCACCGCGTCGTGTCCGAGGTGGTTTTGCACGCGCTCGGCCGCCAGTGCCATGCGGCGGGTGATGCCGAGCGTCGCGGGCACCGGCTCGACGTCGTCCGTGTCCAACACACGGGCCAGCAGGGTGTTGAAATCGATCGCGAGGGCCTCGGCCAGCGTGGCGGTTTCCGCGGTGCCGGCTTCCAGCTCGCGCAACACCTCAGCCGGGACGTCGGCAACCCGAGAAACGCCCTTGCGTTTTTTCGCCGGGCTCATGCGGCGGCGTCGAGCTGGCAGCCCGTGACCGTGATCCGGTGCATTTCCCGGCGATGGCCGTCGTAGTCGTTGATCGCCTTGTGCCAGGTGGCGCGGTTGTCCCAGATCGTCAGGTCGCCGACCCGCCAGCGCACGCGGCAGTGGAAGGTCGGGTCGGTGCAGTGGGCGTAGAGGTCGTCGAGCAGCGCACGCGACTCGGCGGCGTCGAGTCCGTCGATGCGCGTGGTGAACACCGGGTTGACGTAGAGGCAGGTGCGGCCCGACAGCGGGTGGCGGATGGCCACGGGGTGGAGGCTGCGCTGGGTGGCCGCGCGGGCGTTCTGAAACCGGGTGCGGTCGTCGCCCTCGAGCGCCGCTCGCCCGAACACGTGTTCGCTTTCGTGCCAGGCCTTGAGGCCGAGCAGGCGCGCGCGCAGGTCTGCCGGCAGGGCGTCCCAGGCCGCGGCCATCGACACGAACACCGTGTCACCGCCAACGGTTGGCACGTCGCGCGCCAGCAGCAGCGAGCCGAGCGCCGGTTCGGTGTCGTAGGAGTGATCGGTGTGCCAGCCTTCGCCGATGGCCGTGGTGTGCGTCGCTTCCTTCACCACCAACGCAATTTCCGGGTGGTTCGGGTGCGGCGTGAAGAAGCGGTTGATGTTGATCTCGCCGAAGCGCCTGGCCAATGCGATGTGCTGGGCCGGGGTGATGTCGGTGCCGCGCAGGGTGACCACGCCGTACTGCGCCAGTGCGGCGCGGATGAAGTCGACGTCGGTGTCGGGGTTGCAGTGGTAGAGGTCGGCGCCGAGCGCGCCGGTCATCGGTTCGGCGCGCGGCGTGCCGACGCGCAGTGGTGCAGCAGGCGGGGCGCTCACGCCTTCGCTGCGCGCGCCGCGGCGACGTCGGCGTTTCTCAGCGGTTGGTCCGGGGCGTTCAGCACCGCAGGGTCATAGGGGTCGCGCGCGAACACCTCGCGCACCATCGGCGCGAAGAACGCGAGCGGCAGGTTGTCGTAGTCGGGGTCGAAGCTCGACTGGTCCCAGCGCTCGCAGAACTCGGCACAGTCGTCGAAGTATCTCGCACCCTCGTACCGATCACGTTTGTGCGGGTTGGCGCCGACGTGGTGGCCGTAGTAGATCATCTGGAAGTCGCCGTGCTTCTCGACGACCCAGCGGCACTGCTCGCGCACGAAGGGCTTGAGCACCGTCGCGGCGTACTCGTCGTGGTTGTAGGGTGCGAAGATGTCGCCGATGTCGTGCAACAGCGTCGAGACCACCCAGTCGATGTCCGCGCCGTCGCGCCAGGCACGGGTGGCCGATTGCACCGAGTGGCCCATGCGTGTGATCTGGTAGCCCGACAGGCCTTCGTCAAGGTGTTCGAGTGCGCCCAGCAGGCGGTCGGCCGTGCCTTTGGTGTACTCGATCTCGTGCTCGGTGAGGAAAGCGTAGTCGGCTTCGGTGCCGTCTTTCATCTGGGTGAAACTGACGTGGTCCACGGCGGTTCTCCTCGGCGCGCTAGCGGCTTTCGCTGGCGTACATCGCGACGTCCTGCTCAGCGCCCTTGGTCAGCGCGGCAGCCTGATCGTCGCGGATGCGCGCGTAGAGTTCAAGGCTCGCCGGCGTGAACGGCTCCGGAGGCGCGACGTAGTGCACAAAGTTGCCGTGCAGGTCAGCGCCACGGACCAGCATGGCGTAGTCACGGTCGGCCACGTGTTGCACGGCCTCGGGCGCGACGAAGCGGATGGCGAAACCGAGGCGGCGGTCGTCACTGGTGTTCGGGCCGGAGCCGTGGATGGTCAAGCCGTGGTGCAGCGACATCTGCCCGGGTTGCAACTCGATGTAGGTCCGGTCCGACTCGGCGACGTCGACCGCGACTTCCTGGCCGCGCGAGAGCAGGTTTTCGTCGGCGAAGGTGTCGTTGTGCGGCAGGATCGGGTTCTTGTGGCTACCCCGTGCCAACGCCATGCAGCCGGAGGTACGCGTCGCCGGTGAAAGTGCCAGCCACGCCGTGACCTGCTTGGACGTGGCGCCAAGGCCCCAGTAGGTCAAGTCCTGGTGCATCGAGACGATCTTGTCCGAGTGCGCGGCCTTGTCGAAGAACTCGGCACCCCAAACCAGCAGGTTCGGGCCGAGGACGCCTTCAACCACATCCAGGATGCGGCGATCGCTCGCGAGTTTCGCCGCAAGTGGCAGCACCACCGGTGTGTTCACCCGCAGGTACTGGTTGAGTGGGCTCGGCAGGCTGCCGTCCGGGTAGGCGGTCTCGGTGGCTTCGACGCCGGCGCGCCAATCGGCGGCCTCGGCCTCGTCCATGATCGGAATCGGGAACAGAAACCCGTCCTCCCAGTACTGCTCGACCTGGGCGGTGTCGAGTCGACCTTGGTTAAGTGCGACGGCTGGCATGCTGAGTCCTCCGACAGGCTGGGTGTGTGCTGACCGGCAGTCTAGCGAAGCACGGTCGCGTTGAGCCATGTAATACTTGCCCATAAGGAAAAGTAGAACTTATCTAATTGTGAGCTTATCGCGGATTCCGTCGCTGAACTGGTTGCGGGTGTTTGCCGCTGCGGCCCGCGCGGAAAGCTTCGCGCTGGCGGGCCAGGCGCTGCACATGAGCGCGCCGGCCGTGAGCCAGCAGATCAAGGCCCTCGAGTCGCACCTTGGCGTCGAGCTGTTTGTGCGCGGGCCGCGGTCGGTGGCCCTGAGCGCGCATGGCCGCGCCTGGCTGCCGGCGGTGGAGCACGCGATGGTGTCGCTGGAAACGGCGACTGACGGGCTCTTCGGGCCGCGTTTGCAGACGCCGTTGCACGTTCAATCGGTGTTGCTGTTTGCGGTCGGCTTCCTCGGCAGCCGAATCGGGGCGTTCCAGGCCGCGTACCCGGACACCCGGTTGCACCTGAGCACCCGCGAAGACGCGGTCAGTTTCGAGGAGCGCGTGCCGGGCCTGCATATCGTCTTCGGTAGTGTTGCAGGGCGCGGCGACCTTGCAGACGTTTTGTGCGGTGAGCACCTCTGCGCGGTGGCGCGCCCTGACATTGCTGCGGCGATCGAATCACCCGAGGACCTGCTGCAACACAGCCTGTTCGAAGTCGCGACCCACGCCGCAGGCTGGCTTTACTACCTCGACGCACTCGAACTCGCAAACACCGCCGGTCGATTTGTCTACACCGACTCCACCGTTTACAGCTTCAGCCTGGCTGCCGGTGGCGCCGGAGTTGCGTTGGCGCGCTCACCGGTGAGCGATGACCTGCAGCGGCAATTCGGCCTGGTGCCGTGCCTGGACACGCGCGTTGCGGGTCGGCAGAGCTACGCGTTGATTCGCCCTGCGCAGCACGCGGCGTCGCCTGCGGTCAGTGTGTTCAGAGACTGGCTGTTGGCACAGTGCGCGCCCTACCGGGACACCGAGACGACTTGACCGTGCTCAGGCGGTGAGCTGCTGGCATGCGCTGGCATAAGCCTGCTCGAACACGCCCACCCAGCCGGCGTTGTAGCCCTCGCGCATGTCGCGCGCGGCCTCGCCAAAGGCCTCCCAGTGGCTGTGGGTGAGGGTGACCCGCGTGCCACCGTCGTCCAGCGCGGTGAAGCGCACGTCCACGGTACTGGCGTCGCTCTGGGGGCGGCCGATGTGCCAGTCCAGCGTCAGCCGTGACGCGGGCTCGTAGCAGCTCACCGTGCCCCACTGCTCGGTTGTGCCGTCGTGCGTGGTCTCGAGCACGCGACCGCCAACGTGCGCTTCGATCAACACGTGCTGTGCGCAGTGCCCGGCCATCGCCGAGACACTGTGCTTGTCCAGCGGCCACCAGCTCGCCGTCTCGGTGACAAAGACCCGAAACGCCGTGTCGGGGCTGCAAGGCACATCGAGGGTTTTGACAACGGGTTCAATCACAGTCGGTCTCCTGTCGGGCGTGAATGGCAGCGCCGAAGGCGTCGAGCACGTCGGTCCAGTAGCCGTCGACGTAGTCGCGCAGGCTGTCGAGGCCGGCCTGGCGCGCCGACACCAGGCTGCGCCGGCCCGCGGTGTCCACGGTCACGAGACCCGCCCGCTGCAACACCTTCACGTGCTGCGAGACTGCCGGTCGGCTGATGGGCAGGGTGCGCGCCAGTTCGCCCACGCTCCGTCGGCCGGAGCGCAGCTGTTCGAACAGGTGGCGACGACTCGGGTCAGCCAGGGCGCTGAAAATCAATTGGTAAGTCATGACTTACCATAAGCCGCGCAGGGGGCGGCGTCAAGGTGACGGGACAGTGTTCAAGAGCGGAAGCGCGCTCAGGCGGCGCGTGTGTCGTCGTGGCCGGGCAGGGCGAGGGTGCCGAGAAAAATCGCGCTGGCGGCGAACGCGAGCACGGTGAACAGCGCGCCAAAGCCCCAGGTGCCGTGCAGCCAGCCGATCAGCGGCACAGCCGAGGCCATGACCGAGAAGGTCACGATGTAGCGCGCTGCAAACGCGCGGCTGCGCCACGCGCTCTTGGCCATACGCCCGACCAGGACGTCGTTGATCGGGATCTGCCCGAACACGGCGAGCATGAACGCGACCGCAACGACGAGGGCCGCAGCCCCGGACGAGGAGATCATCACCGTGAAGAGCACAGCCTGGCACAGGGCGACGACCATGAAGATGCGCTTGACGTCGTGGCGGTCCAGCAGGAAGCCGACGACCAGCTGGGCGAGGGCCGCCAGCGCAAAGACCAGAAAGCTGTAGACCCCGACGGCACTCGCGCTCTGCGCCATGTCGCCCAGGCGTTCATCGAGAATCTTGGGCAGCGCAAAGGTTGTGCTCTGGAACACCAGGCCGCCGACGGCGGTGGTGAAGAAGATCACCGCGAACACGCGGATCACGGTGGCGCGGTCGTGGCTGGCAGCATTGGCGTTGGCGCTCGCAGGCGCGTCGTCGTGGCGGTCCGCGGGCTGGCGCACGAAGTGCGCGTAGGCCGCGCCCACCAGCAGGCACACCACCCCGGTGGCCGTGAACGCGGCGCGCCAGCCGGCCCAGTCGATCATCAAGCCCGTCACCAGCGCCGCACTGGCAACGCCGAGGTTGCCCCAGACGCCGTTGATCGCGAGCGGCATGCCGGTGCGGGTGCGGCCTTGCACCACCATCGAGAGCCCGACGGGGTGGTAGATGGCGGCGAACACCCCGAGCACGCCGAGCGCGAGGGCCATGTCGGCAGGGGTGTCGCTGCGCGCGGCCAGCAGGCAGGCGCCGCCGATGCCGAAAAAGAACACCACCATCATGCCGGGCCGGCTCCAGCGGTCGGCGAGCCAGCCGGCCGGGATGGCGCACACCCCGAACGCGACGAAGCCCGGTGTGGCGTAGGGGATCAGCTCGGCGTAGCTCAGACCCCACTCCGCCGCCAACTGCACCGCCGCCGCGGTCGCGAAGATCAGCAGCACGAAGTGATCGAGAAAGTGCCCGATGTTGAGGTACAGGAATTCCCGTTGGCGGTGGGTCATGAAGTCGTGCTGCGAACCGTGTCGCCGGAGTATGCCTGTACGGCCGACCGGTACCCAAGGGCGGGGCGCGACTTCGCCGTGGTGCTGTGCTTGAATAGCGCACCCGGAGGAGAACCGCCATGCTCGAACACGCGCGCGCACGCACCGACGCACTGCAACAGGCGATGCAGTCACAGGGCATTCGTGAAGCGCTGATCACCGACGAGAGCTCGATCGCCTGGCTTGCGGGTTTCTGGGGCTACCTCTCGGTTGAGTTCGGCCGGCCCACGTGCCTGCTGGTGCGCAGCGACGCGCCGCCGACGGTGCTGACGCCGGCGATGGAGAGCGAGATGGTCGCGGCGATGACCTGGGTCGAGGACATCGCGACCTGGGAGGACGCGGGCGCCAACCGCTGGGAGGCGGTGCTCGGGCGGTTGCTCGGCGAGGGCGCGGGGTCGCTCGCCATCGAGCGCGCGGTGGTGCCCGGGATCATCCGGCAGTTCCTCGACGAACAGCGCTCGACGACCGAGCTCGTCGACATCTCGCCCGTGCTCGGCGCGATGCGCCAGGTGAAGTCCGACGCCGAGATCGAGGTGATGCGCCAGGCCGGCGACATCGCCGGTGCCATGATGCAGGCCGCACACGATTCCTTGGCTGAAGGCGTGCCCGAGTACGAGTCGGCGCTCGCGGTGATCAACGCGGGGTCACGGCGCGCCGCGTCCTTCCTGACCGACCGCGGCTGGGAGGCCTTCGTCTCGCCGATGATCCACAACCTGCAGATCCTGCAGAGCGGCCGACAGACCTCGATGGTGCACCGGCGGGCAAGCGTGAAGCCGTACGCGAAGTACGACCCCGTGTACTTCTGCTTCTGCAACATGGCGCAGTTCAAACAGTACAAGCTCGGCTTTGACCGCATGTTCCACATCTCCGCGGTGCGCGACGAGGACGCACGGGTCCAGCAAGCGGCGATCGACGCGCAGCAGGCGGCCATCGCCGCGATCCGACCCGGTGTCACGGCCGAGTCGGTAGCCGAGGCGGCCGACGCGGTCTACGCCGAGCGCGGCTACGCCACCGGCTACCGCACCGGGCGCTCGATCGGTGTCGCCTACCTCGAGACGCCGGAACTCAAGCACGGCGACACAACGGTGTTGCAGGCGGGCATGACTTTCGCGGTCGACGGCGGCATCTCGGTGGACGGCCACACCGCCGGCCGCATCGGCGACTCGGTGGTGGTCACCGACACCGGTTGCGAGTACCTCACCCAATACCCCAGAGAGATCCTGCTCAGCCGTGGCTAGGCTGCGCCTCGGCCTCTGGCAATCGCCGGGCGAACTGGACGGGGTGGAGGCGCGGCTGGCGTGGTTGCGCGTGCAGTGCGAGGCGTCGCCCGGCCTCGACCTGGCACTGTTGCCGGAGCTCTTCCTGAGCGGCTACAACGCCGGTCCAGCGGCGCTGTCGGCGGCGGCGGATCAGATGCCGGCGCTGCTCGCGTCCGTGGCGGCGCTGGCGAGAACGCACGGGCTGGCGCTTGCGTTTGGTTACCCGGAACGGGCAGGCGACGCGTTATACAACACCGCGTGTCTGATCGACGCCACGGGCACGGTTCAGCTCCGACACCGCAAGCGTGTGCTGCCCCCGGGGTTCGAGGCGACCTGCTTTGCCGTGGGCGAGCGCGCGCCAGAGGTGGTCGCGCTGTGCGGGGTGCGGGTCGCGCTGCTTGTCTGTTTCGAGGTCGAGTTTCCCGAGGCCGTGCGGGCGCTGGCGCGCGCCGACGCCGAGCTGGTGCTGGTGCCGACGGCGCTCGGCGACGCGTGGGGAATCGTCGCGCAGCAGGTCGTGCCCACCCGTGCCTTCGAGAACTCGCTGTTCGTCGCCTACGCCAACCACGCCGGGGTCGAGCAGGGCGAGCGCTACCTCGGCGAGAGTTGTATTGTCAGCGCAACCGGCGCGTGCCTCGCGCGCGCGGGCGCCGAGCCGACCCGCTTGTTCGCAGAGATCGACACCGACATCATCGCCCCGTGGCGCGCGCGACTGCCGTTCCTGGCGCAGAGTGCGGCGCTGCGGCCGACCACCGGGTAGTCGACGCGCTGCGGCGTTCGGCCGTGGTACCGTCCGCGTTCGGACTGCACAAAGGTGGGGACCGCATGTCGCCGGAGAAGATCAACCTGTCGGACAAGCTCGGCTTGTTCAATGCCCACTGGTCACCGCGGGTGATCGCCGAGATGAACGACTACCAGTTCAAAGTCGTGAAGGTGGCGGGTGAGTTCGTCTGGCACGCGCACGACGACACCGACGAGACCTTCGTCGTCCTGAAGGGCCGCCTTGGCATCGCCTTTCGTGACCGCACGGTGGAGCTCGACGAAGGGGAGATGATCGTCGTGCCCCGCGGCGTCGAGCACAAGCCCTTCGCGGCGACCGAATGCCACGTGCTCCTGATCGAACCCCGCGGCGTGGTGAACACCGGCGAGGCCGGCGGCGAATTGACCGCCGAAAACGACGTCTGGGTGTGAGGGGTTGTTGCCATGGCCAACTTCAACCGCGAGCCGCGTGCGCTGATCGAGGGCCGCGCCGCGCTGATCGTGGTGGACATCCAGGCGTCCACGTTCATCAACCACGACACCGTGCGTGCCATTGACAACATGCCCGACTACCGTAAGCGCATGGAGGCGGCGCGGGCTGTCGCCGACCAGGCGCACGCCTCGGGCATCCCCGTGATCTTCATCCAGGAGATCCACAGGGCCGACGGGGTCGATTTTGGTCGCGAA
This sequence comes from Pseudomonadota bacterium, assembly GCA_039196715.1. Lineage (NCBI taxonomy): Bacteria > Pseudomonadati > Pseudomonadota > Pseudomonadota bacterium. The sequence continues at coordinate 12,401 of JBCCUP010000013.1, read as the reverse complement.
CTCGACGGCGACGAGGACGTCTGTTGCTTGGATGCTGTCGTCACGAGTTGAAGAATCGAGCGAAAACAGCGATTTGCGAGAACCGCAGCGCAGTGTACGTTTTGGTACAGGCCAGCAGCAGAAGCGCAGCAAACGTTGTTTGCAGCCGATTATCCGGCTCGTGACGACAGCAGCTGGAGACCGCGCCCGGCACGGCGATCGCCAAGGCCGCGATGGGGTGGCAGGACGGCGACTACGAGGTCCCCAAACGGCGCTACTCGGCCTTCTTCGGCACCGACCTGCAAATCCTCCTGCGCGGCCTGAAGGTCGACACCCTGATTCTCGTCGGCGGCTTGACCGACGTCTGTGTCCACTACACCTTTGTCGACGCGCACCAGCATGACGACTTCTGTCGCGTGGTGTCCGAGTGTGTGGCCGGCTCGAGTGTCGCAGCCCACGAGGCGGCGTTGACGGCGATGGAATACCTGCAGACCGGCGCCGTGCGCTCGCGCACCGAGGTGCTGTACGCAATGTCCGAAGTGAACTCCGGTGCATGAGCCGGTCAGAACCCCATTATCCCCAGAGAGCCACGATATGACAGCCCCGGACAGTCCCGTCAAAGTCACCTTGTACAAGTGGGCCGGCCAGTGGGGCCCGTGGAAGGTGAACATCCCCTGCGGTGAGTGCTCGCTGACCATCGACGTGATCGAGGACACCTTCGCCACCGAGCTTGCCGGCATCCCGGTCGAGCTCGAGACGCACGAGTGGCTGTCCAACTGGTGGAAACCGTTGCCCCAGGGCGGCTGGCACGCGCCGATCGTGATGGTCGAGGGCAAGCTCGTCAGCCAGGGGCACGCGCTCAACCGGGGTCTGCTCACCGAGGCCATCATCGCCGCCCACGTGCAGCGCTCGGAGCGCACCGGCACCCACGTGTTCGGCAAGGCCTCCTGCCCGCACTGTGTGCGTGCGAAGGGCTACCTCGACACCGCGGGGATCGCCTACGAGTACCACGACGTCGTGCGCGACCCGCGGGCGCTCTACGAAATGATTGGCCGTGTGAAGCCGATCGTCGGGCCGAAGACGCCGATCACCGTGCCGCAGATCTGGGTTGACGGCGGCTACGTCGGCGGTGCCGACGAACTCGAGAAGATCGTCAACGCGCCGGTCGAGCCCAACCCCGAACGCGGCCGCTCCTCGTTGTCACCGGCGCGGGCGTAAGCCTGGAGTCCAGGCTGACGGCGGCGTGCGGCGTTTGGCCACGGCGCGGCGTGTGTGGCACCCTCGGCCGACCGGAGAACGCACCTGAGGGTGAGTCGGCATGCGTCGGGTGGTGGATCAGGACACGTGGGCGCGTGCGCACCGCGACTTCCTGCAGAAGGAAAAGGCGTTGCAGCGTCAGCGCGATGCGCTGGCGGCCGAGCGCCGGGACCTGCCGTGGGTGCGGGTGGAGCGCGACTACCGGTTCGACGGTTCCGACGGGCCGTGCACATTGCACGACCTGTTCGACGGGCGCAGCCAGTTGCTGGTCTGGCACTTCATGTTCGGGCCCAGCTGGGACGCCGGTTGTCCGTCGTGTTCGCTCTGGGCCGATCAGTACGCGCCCGCCGCCGTCCACCTGGCGGCACGCGACGTGAGCCTGGTGGTGGTGTCGGCTGCGCCGATCGAGACACTCGACGCCTACCGCACCCGCATGGGCTGGGATTTTCGCTGGGTGTCTGCCGGTGACTCGGGCTTCAACACGGATTTTGCCGTGAGCTTCCCGGCCGAAGCGATTGCTCGGGCTGAGCCCGACTACAACCACGGCACGCTCGCGCCGATGGCGGAGGAGCTGCCCGGCCTGAGCGTGTTTGCGCGCGAGGGCGGGGTGATCTACCGCACCTACTCGACCTACGCGCGCGGCCTGGACGCGTTGAACGGGGTGTATCAGCAGCTCGACCTGGTGCCGAAGGGCCGCGACGAGGCGGCACTCGATTACCCGATGGCGTGGGTGCGGCGCCACGACGAGTACACGCCATGAGCACGGAATCGCTTGAGTGGCCGGACGACGGCGACGCGGAGGCACCGTCGTACGCCGGGTTCTGGGTTCGCGTGGGCGCGGCCATTGTCGATTCGCTGATCCTGCTGGTGCTGACCGGCCCGCTGCTGCACCTGATCTACGGCGCGGCGTACTGGGAGGGGGAGCAGCTCGTGCACGGCTTCTGGGACGTCGTGATCGGCTACGTCTTGCCCGCGCTGGCCGTGATTGCCTTCTGGTTGGTCAAGTCCGCCACCCCCGGGAAGATGGTCTTCCGCCTCATCGTGTGCGACGCGAAATCCGGTCTGCCGTTGAGCCCGACCCAAGGCGTGGTGCGCTACCTCGGCTACTTCTTTGCCATGATCCCGTTCGGTATCGGCATCCTCTGGGTCGCGTTCGACAAGCGAAAGCAAGGGTGGCACGACAAACTCGCCGGCACCGTCGTGGTGCGCCGACCACCCACCTCGATTCTGGACGCGTACGCGGCGTCGGACATCGACTGAGCGCGGTAGTCGACGCGCTGACCGGTTCGCCGTTCGCACGGGATTCGACGGGCTGGCGAGCCGGAAAGCCGTTCGGACACCCATGGTCTGCTGGCGGGCTTTTTGTTAGAACCAGGGGTGTTGCCGTTTCGGTGTTGTGAGAGGACGTGGGCGTGCGCACCTGTCGATTGCAGAGGGCCACCCCGGACCGACCACCCCGGGCCGAACGCCTGCGCCAGCGCTGGCGGCACGCGTTGGGCGCCGCCGCCCTGATGCTGGTGTCATCGAGTCTGCTGGCTGCCCCGGCCAGCCTCGGCCCCCTCGCGCCCTATGTCCAACCTGCAGAAGACAGCACCTGGCGGGTGCAGGACGACGGCCACGCGGCCACCCTCGAGAACCGGGGTACCGAAGGCGCGATCACCTACTACTACATCGGCTCGCCGGGCGACACCCTCGGCAAGCGGCGCGTGTCCGTCGATGTTGCGCTCGGCGCCTCGACCACGTGGTCACTCGCAGGCCTGCTGTACGGCTTTGACGAGTCGGCTGCGTCCTATTTCGTCTTTGCGCTGGGTGGTGACGGCACCGTGCACGTGCTGCACATCGCCAACGGCCAGGCCGAGGAGATTGACGCCTTCTCGGTCGACGATCTGTCGGCGGCAGAGACCACCCTGACGCTCGAGGAAGCCGGTCAGCAGGTCACGTTGATGGTCAACGGCACGGTGGTGGGGCGCTACGAAGACGCCCGCCTCGGCCGCGGCGACGTCGGCATTCTGGCCGGCGATGTCGGCCAGTACACCTTCAGCAACTTCGTGCTCGAGACCACCGACACGCCCGCGAGGGCGGTCTCGCGCGTCGGTGGCACCACCGCTCCGACGTCGACGCCGTCTGACAGCCGCAACCGCGCTAGTACGGCGACCGCGTCGACGGCGGGTGCGCAGCCCGAGACGCCGCCCGCGTCCTACGCGAAACCGAATGTCGAGTTGCGCTACTTCCCGAGCCGCGATCCGCAACTCGGCGTTGCGAGCCTCTACACGCCGTTTCCGGCTGTGTGGACCCAACAGAAGGGCAACCGCGAGTTCGGGTTCTTCGGCCCCAACGGCGTCAAGGTCAGCAACGCCTTCGGCCAACTGTTCAGCTTCACCTCGAACGCGGACGGGCAGCAGATTCTCTTTCAGCAGAACAAGGCCAACACGCCGCCGATGTCGATTGAACAGATCATCGACCGCTTTTTCATGCCGACGGCGCGCGAGCACAACCGGACGCTGGTGCGCCACTACCCCTTGCCCGGCCTCACGCAACTCATGCGCGAGTTTCAGGCACGCTTGTTCAAGGCGGTGCCAGTGCAGGAAACGGTGTCGAGCCACGCGATCGAGTGGCGCGACGACGCGGGCCTGTCCTACATCACCACCCTGACCGTGACGGTCTCGGAGGCCTTCCCGATTTCGACCTGGTACTTCAACGGGCAGTACATGCAGGCCGAAACGTCGCACTTCGCCGCCGCGCGCGACGCGTATCTCTACGGCGTCGAGCACACCGAAACCAACCCGCGCTGGATCCAGCTCACCAACGAACGCGACGCCCGCCGCGCCGGGCGCAGTTGGGCCGCGCACCAGTCGCGCATGGCGGCCATCCAGTCGCGCGCGCAGGCCAGTCGATCGGTCTCCGACATCTACAGCGAGATCTCGGACATCAGCCACGCGGGCTTTCTCGAGCGCTCGGACATGGTGAGCCAGGGCCAGGCGGCGAGCGTGCGCGGCATCGCCGAGCAGACGCTGATCAGCGATCAGCGCACCGGTGAGCGCTACACCGTCGACGGCCAGAGCCAGTACCATTGGGTCAACACCAACGGGGTGTACGTCGGCACCGACAACCCCGCGTTCGACCCGCGCACCGACCGGCGCCTGAACATGTTCGACTGGACGCGCTTCCAGGCCGAACGCTAGATGCTGTCGTCACGAGCCGGATAATCGGCTGTAAACAGTGCGGGCGTCGTACGCATTGCTGCGCTTCCGCTACTCATGTACCACTACGTACACTGCGCTGCGGTTCTCGCAATTCACTGTTTTCGCTCGATTCTTCAACTCGTGACGACAGCATCTAGACCGCACCCGGCCAACACGCACTTTCCGCGGCGATCAGCGGTGGTGCAGCAGTCGGCCGATCACGTTGAGCAGCAGTTGCGCTGCCAGGGTCGAGGTTGAACCCGCGTGGTCGTAATCCGGCGCGACCTCGACCAGGTCTACACCGACAATCGTACCGCGCTTGCATAATCCATCGAGCAACTCCAGCCCTTCGTAGTAGAGGAACCCGCCGTGGCTGGGTGTGCCGGTGCCCGGTGCAATGCTCGGGTCGAACCCGTCGATGTCAATCGTCACGTAGTAGCGCTTGCCGGCCGGAATGCGCTCGAGCACAGCATCCACGCCGAGCTTGCGCACCTGGCGCACCGAGAGGATGTCCGACCCCACGCTGCGCGCGTACTCGTAGCCTTCGCGCGCGGTCGAGGAGACGTTGCGGATCCCGATCTGGCTCATGCCGGTCACGTAGTCCTTGTCGGCGGCCCGGCGCATCGGGTTGCCGTGGCCGAAGCGCACACCGTGGCGCTCGTCGACGAAGTCGAGGTGCGCGTCGAGCTGCACCACGTGGATCGGCTCCTGGTCGTCGAAAGCGTTGATCGCGGGGATGTTGACGCTGTGGTCCCCGCCGAGCACGACCGGCACCGCCCCCGCCGCGAGGATCTTGCGCACACCGTACTCGATGTTGCGGTGGCTGCCCTCGGTGTCGGTGTGGATGATGTCGGCGTCGCCGATGTCGACGATGCGCGTGGTCTCGGCCGGCAGGTAGGTGATGTCGTCCTCGTGGTCGTAGGCACCGGCGTGCCCGAAACTGAACAACGTCGACGCCTCGCGGATGGCGCGTGGCCCGAAGCGCGCGCCGCTGCGGTACTGACAGCCGAAATCGAAGGGCGCACCGAGCACCGCGATGTCGGCGTCGATGGCATCCCAATCCTGCACGAACGGGTACTTGCCGAAGGTGCAGATGCCGACGAAGGGCAGGTTGAGGCGGCCGCTGTCGTAGGTGTTGCTCATGGTGCGTTCTCTGGGCTCTCGGGCGTCTGGGAGGGGCAGTGTACCGCCGGGCTGTCCACCGTGCCTGTGCGGGCCAGGGCCCCGCGGGGAGTGGGCCCGGTACCGGGCGCAACCGGCCTCCCGGCGGCGCGTGCCGCCGCCCTGCAAGGCTGCCTTGCGCGCTCGGCACGACATTGACCCAATTGGGTTTTTCGCCCGTGTTGAGCTTGCATTAGATTGAAGCTGTCCGCCGTGTGAACCGAAGCCAGTCGGGGGCACGACAGCGTGACACGGGGTAGGCCGGGTCGCATGGGCCAGGGGGGTCCAACCCAGCGGCGCATAAAGTTAGGACACGAATGAAATAGCGGTCGGGTGGGCCTGTGACACAGCGCCGACTTTGGCCACCGCGATTGGGTTCTGGCGCAGGAGACGTGTACGCTGGAACAGAGCAGGGCGAACCGTACGCTCAGGTCGATTGCCAACCGAGGTGCACTCGGAGCCAACAGAGGGAGAGGTAGACATGGCACTCATTGCAAACGCCAACGCACGCTTGCGTGCCCGCGAGCTGACAGAGTCGCTCGATGCACTTGGCGAAGAGGGGTTGGCTGCGCTGCCGGTCAGCTCGGACGCACTGTACGCCTTTCAGGCCAAGGTGCTGGGCAAGGTGGTGTTGCCGAACAACCCGAGCTACGCGAAGGACCGGCGCGGGCACAACATGTACCCCGACCTCGCGTACCCCGCGATGATCGTCTACTGCGAGAACCACGAAGACGTCAGGTCGTGCTTGCAATTCGCGCACGAGAACCCGGCAATGCCGTTCTGCGTGCGCGGTGGCGGGCACTGCAATGCGGGCTACAGCGTGTGTGACGGCATGGTGATCGACGTCAGCCCGATGCACTTCGTCCTGATCGAGCCCGACCACACCCACGCGTGGGTCGGTGCGGGCGCCACGCTCGGCCACGTCTACACAGAGCTCGACCCCTACAATCTGCACGTCCCGGGCGGTGAGTGCGACACCGTCGGCGTCGCCGGCCACAGCATGGGCGGTGGCTACGGTTTCACCTCGCGCAATTTCGGCCTCAACTGCGACGCCATCGACGCCTTTCGCATGATGCTGCACGACGGCCAGGTCGTCTACGCCGACGCCAACACCAACGCCGACCTGTTCTGGGCGGTGCGCGGCGCGACCGGTAACACGCTTGGCGTGTTGCTGCAGATCCGCTACAAGCTGGCGCACCTCGACGACGTCTGGGGCTTCGTCATCCGCTGGCCCATCCGCGAGTCCGCCGAGGTGCTGCCGATGCTTCAGCGCGACTACGTGCGCCACGGCGTGACCGAGCGGCTGGGGTACCAATGCGCGTGGGGCCCGGACGGACCGGTGGTTAAGGGCGATCACGCGTGCGACCCGAGTGAAGAGTATTTCTTCATGATGGGCATGTTCAACGGCAGCGAGGCTGAGGCCCGCGAGCTCATTGCACCGTTGCTGGACGTCGGCAGCGCCGAACTGGTCAAGCACCAGGTCGGGCGCTACAAGGACCTCAACCCGTTCTTGCTGAGCTGGTACCACGATCCGCCGATGCCCGGCACCTTCGAGACCAAGCAGAGCAACTTCATCGCGCGTGAGCTGAGCCCGGTCGAGTGGAACGAGATCATCGACTACTACCTCACCAAGCCGAACCGCTACGACATGTGCGCCTTCGAGGTGTACGGCGGGGTCGCGTCGAACCCGTCGAGCGACTGCGCCTACATCCATCGGGACGTGGATTTCGACCTGTTCATCGACAACTTCATGCGCCCGGGCTGGGTCGGCAGCGACGTCCCGGACGGCGAGAAGTGGTTGGCTGGGTTCAACGAGGTGGTGGCGCGCTTTGCCAACGGTCACAAGTACCAGAACTACCCCAACCGCCACAACCACAACTACCGCTGGAACTACTGGGGCGACGCCTACAACAGCCTGCTGTTCGTGAAAGGCAAGTACGACCCCAACAACTTCTTTACCTTCCAGCAGGGCCTGTCGCCATACCCGGACGAGGCCGGTATCAAGCGCTCCGAGGTACCGTCGCACTTCGACGACCCGGTGATCGTCTACGAGACCTGAACGCGCCCGTGGGCGCGCGAGGTTTTGGATGGCAAACGCAGTAACCGGACGGGGGTAACAGGGCATGTCGGTATGTCAGCAGTGTCAGAGTCCGCTTGAGGCCACGGACAAGTTCTGTCGCAACTGCGGGACGGCGGTCGTCGCGGTCGCCCAGGCGCTCGCACGGACCACCGAAGAGCGCCGCATGCTGACTGTGCTCTTCTGCGACCTCGTCGGCAGCACCCAGTTGGCGTCGCGGCTCGACCCCGAAGAGATGCGCGAGCTGATCCAGCTCTACCAGGCGGCTTGTGGCCAGGAGATCTCGCGCTTCGGCGGCTACACCGCGCAGTATCTCGGTGACGGCATCCTGGTGTACTTCGGCTACCCCACCGCCACCGAGGACACAGCCGAGCAGGCGGTGCGCTGCGCGCTCGGCATACGCAACGCGATCGAACGGCTCAGCACCGAGTTGGCCAGCACCTGGGACGTGACCCTCGCGGTGCGCATCGGCGTGCACACCGGCATGGTCGTGATCGGCGACATGGGCACGGGCGACCGCACCGAGCGGTTGGCGCTCGGCGAGGCGCCAAACGTCGCCGCCCGCATCCAGGGGCAGGCGGCGGCCAACGAAGTGCTGATCAGCGACGAGACGCGCAAGCTCACGCGCGGCCGGTTTCTGCTCGCTGCGCGGGGCGCGCCGGAACTCAAGGGTGTGGCGCAACCGCTCGCGTTGTTCGCCGCGCACCAACAGGCGTCGGGGGTGCTCAAAGGGGCGCTGCAGGACGTCGAGGTGCCGATCCACGGGCGCGCGGACGAACTCGCCCGGATCCGCGACGCCGTGGCAGCGGCACCCGCGCAGGGGGTGACGGCAGTGCGCCTCGAAGGCGAGGCGGGCGCGGGGAAGTCGCACCTGCTGCGCGCTTTTCTCGCCGATCAGCCTCAGCCTGTGGTCGAGGTTTTCTGCAGCGAACACTACAACACCACGCCGTTCTGGCCGTTCTCGGCCTGGCTCGAGCACGAGGCGGGCTTGTCCGCCGTGGCACCGGGTGATTGGGAGTCGGCACTGACCCGCTACCTGGCGCAGCACGAGCTGCCCGAGACGGTGTTGCCGGGCCTTGCCACCTTGCTCGCGCTGCCGGGGGCCGCAATCGGCGACGCTGCGACGGCGCGACAGGCGACTATCGAGGCGGTGATCGCGCTGCTGACGGCAAAGCCGGGCATCGTGGTGTGCGAGGACGTGCACTGGGCCGACGCGTCGACGTTGGACGTGATCGCCGCACTGCGCGCGCACACGGACGGGGCGCCTGTGGTGCTGATTCTGACCTCGCGCACGGCCGATGCCGCCGAAGCCGACGACGCGCCCGCGCTGACGCGGGTGGCGCTCGGGCCGGTTGACAGCGCGGCGGCCGAGGCGATCGTGCGCGATGCCGTCGGGTCGGCGCTCAACGACGCAGACTGTGCGCAGATCATCGAGCGTGCCGCCGGGCTGCCGATGTTTCTCGCCGAACTCGCACGCCAGGTTGGCGCGGACGCGGGATCGGGCCAGCGCGGCGGTCGGGACCTCGTGCCCACCAGCCTGCGCAGCCTGTTGCTTAACCAGCTCGAACGCATTGGCGACGCCAAGCGCGTGGCGCAGGAAGCCGCGGTGCTCGGCATGGAGTTCAGCCACGACGACCTGTCGGCCATCTCGCTGTTCAGCGCGATGAACCTCGACATCGAGCTCACCCGTCTCGAGACCGCCAACGTGATCGTGCGCACCCACAGCGCGGCCGGGGACGGCTACCGCTTCTGCCACGCGCTGATGCACGACGTCGCGCTCGAGTCGTTGCTGAAGAAGAGCTTTACCCAAATCCACCGGCGCGTGGCGGTGCACCTGCAGGAGCGTGCCTACCCCGACGCCCCGGACCGGCAACTGGTCAGCCGACTGGCCCGGCACTGGGAGCGCGCGGTATCGAACCGCAAGGCCGACACCCGCGACATCGCCGCCGCGGTGGGGCACCTGATGGTGTCGGCCGAGTCGTCGCTGTCTATTTCGGCCTACCAGGAAGCGAACAGCAGCCTCGACATCCTGGCCGGCTTGATCACCCGCCTGCCCGATGGCACCGAGCGCGATGAGATCGACCTCAAGCTGCACATGATGCGCAGTGTCATCCACAGCGCGCTCGAGGGCTTCGCCGCGCCGAGCGTCGAGGCCGACTTTCAGGTAGCACGGGCACTCTGTGCCAAGCTTGGCAAAAAACGGGAGCTGGCGCAGGTGCTGCTGAGCCTCTGGATGCTGCACCTCGGGCGAGGCCAGTACCCGGAGAGCCTGAATGCCGCACAGGAATCGCTCGCCATCACCGAAGACATCGACGACAGCGTCATTCGGCTTCGGGCGCTCACCGCGGTCAGCAACGCGGAATTCTGGCTCGGCAACCTCACGCGCGCCTCGGCGCTGGCCAGCGAGGTGATCGAAGCCTACACCCCGGGCTGCGACCCGACCGGGCTGGTCGAGCACGGCTGGGATGCGGGCGTGCAGGCGTACATGGTGGCCACCTGGTCCTCGTGGCTGCTGGGCCACGGCAACACGCTCGAACTCGAGGCGCGGATGAAGGCGCTGGCGGCGGAGCTCGACCACCCGATCAACCGCGCACTGGTCGCCAACACCTCCTCGATGCTGCACATCCTGCGCGGTGACGGCGACGCCGTCATCGCTGCGGCCGACGATCTCATCGCGGTGGCCAACGAATTCAATCTCGGTTTCTACAAGATGTTCGGCGATATGTTTACCGCGGCCGGCTGCCTCTACCTCGGGCGCGGTGAGGACGGCTTTGCCGCGGCCGACGGCACCTTTCAGTTCTACGAGCAGAACATGGGCGGTCTCGCGCAGACCTTCATCGCGGCCTTCATGGTTCAGGTGTACGCCGACCGCCAACTCTACGAACGCGCGCTGGCGGTCGCCGAACACGGGCTCGCCGCGGTGGAGCGGTGTGACGAGCGCGTGTTCGAGTCGACGCTGCGGCGGCAACAGCAACTGCTGCAGGCCGCTAGCCCGCCCGCAACCGACGCCCTGTCGATCTGCGGTGGCCGCCTGAGCGAACCCGATGCGCTAGACCCGGCCGACGAGCGCAATGTCTGGATACCGGCCTAGCCGTGCATGAACAAGGAGTAACGGATATGTCCCCAACGACGACTGACTACCACACCGACGCCGCAAGCGGCACGAACCTCGGTGGCCAGGACCTGCAGGACGTGATGAACGGCGCCGCCTTCCTCTCGGTGGGTGGCGGTGGCCCGCGCAACTTCGGGCAGAAACTGCTCGACGCGCTCGACGGCAAATCGGTGTCGGTGGTCGCCGCGTCGCAGGTGCCTGACGACGCCTGGGTGGTGTGCTCGGCCTACCTCGGCTCGCCCGACGCGGCGCAGGCACTGAAACACCCGACCTTCAATTCGCTCAAGCGCTCGATCGAAGCGCTGCAGAAATCGAGCGGCATCACCGTCGACTACGTCGTGCCCGGCGAAATGGGGGCGGTCAACACCGTCGCGCCGTTTCTGGCTGCGAGCGACATGGGCGTGCCGCTGATCGACGCCGACGGCTGCGGCCGCGCCGTGCCGATCCTCGCCGCGACCTCCTTCGGCGGCGACTCGCTGCTGATCCCGCGGCACGGGGCAGCGGTGGCGAACGACGCCGACGACCTCGACAACTACCAGTCGGCGGTCTTCTCGGCCGGCAACATCGAACAGATCCAGATCGCCGCCGGGGTGGTGCTCGGCAGCCCGGCCTATGGCAAGCTCGGTGCCGTTGCGCTCTGGCTGATGACCGGCGCCGAGCTGAAGAAGCTCGCGGTGGTCGGCGGCGTGAGTCGGGCGCAGGCCGTTGGCAAGGCGCTGCGTGAAGCCCAGGCCGGTGGCGGTGACCCGCTCGCCGCCCTGCAGCAGACCCTGACGGCGGTCGGCATGCCGAACCGGGTGCTGTTCAACGGCTCGACGCTCAACGCCACCGGTGTGAAAGTCGCGACGCGCGACATCCACGACCACGGCACGCTGACCTTCCAGGTGACCGACAACCCCGGCGAAGTGGCGACGGTCTACACCTTCAACGAGAACATCCTGATGTACTCCAACCGGCAGACGTCACCCGTGCTGCTCTCGCCCGACATGCTGGGCTGGATGCGCGCAGACGGCAGCACGCTCGACAACTCCGAGCTCCAGGCCCGGTACGAGCAGGGCGACCTCGGCGAGCTCTACGCGATCGGCATCGAGGCGGTGCAGCCGATCGGCGTGCCCGGACTGCCCGACCGCACCCCGTTTCGGGATGCGCCCAACATCCGCGCGGCGATGACCAAGATCCTCGGCATGGCCGGCTACTCCGGCGAGTACACCCACTTTAAGGCATGACGCTGCCACGGCGAGCGGGTAGGCTAGGCGCGCACACGCCCTGACCGTGTCCGGTCTGTGGTGGGACGAGAGGGAGAGTGATGGCGTTCTGTGGCCAGTGTTCAGCGGCGATCGAGCCGGGTGACAAATTCTGTCGGAACTGCGGTGCACCCGTGGCCAGCGCACCGCAACCGGCCACCGAGGAGCGCCGGCTGCTCACCGTCGTGTTCGTCGACCTGGTGGGCAGCACGCAGTTGTCGTCCGAGCTCGACCCCGAGGAAATGCGGGAGCTCATCCAGCTCTACCAGAATGCCTGTGGCCAGGAGATCAGCCGCTTCGGCGGCTACACGGCCCAGTACCTCGGTGACGGCATTCTGGTGTATTTCGGCTACCCCAGCGCCACCGAGGACACGGCCGAGCAGGCGGTG
>JBCCUP010000012.1 GCA_039196715.1 Pseudomonadota bacterium | reverse complement strand
TCGTCTTGTCTTCATAAACACTCCTAGCGGCCACTATGGCTCTTTTCTGAAGTGTCCGAGATGGCGGGGTAGAACCCATCACTGCAATTCAAACACAAAGGTCACGCCGCGGTTCTTGCTAGCGACGATATTGTCTTGCCTGACATGGCTAGTCTGCTTGAATGTCGAGTAGGGCAGTGATTCACCGAGGCAAATGATGGAGTTGGTGTCATTCGGGTATTCGAACACTGTTGCCTTCTTGCGTCGAAGAGTGCGTAAGAAGCAGTAGTTTTCGAGCAAGTAGAGCACTTCTGTCTACTTTAGGTCGGATTGTTGGCGAAGAAGAGTTGTTCCTGCAGGCAAGGGCTCTCTTATATGAGCTTCCCCGTGGCATCATCGACGTACACTTGCCGCGTAGACTTGGGCGTTCGGTACCCGAATCAGTCGTATTCTGAGCCGTTGTGCGCTTTAACGCTAGTGTCGGTATGGGGCCAGTTTGGCCTTATTCACGGGTGGTATTGAACGTTTGCTCACATCCTGAAAGAGTCGAGATCGACGCGTGGCGACAGCATCTAGATTCTGAGTAGGCGAATTCAGCCACCGTACTGGGCTGGACATCTAATTCGTTCCGTCTCGCTTTGCGAGGACGAAACTCCCACAGGGGTAAGCGCGGTGACAAGGTTTGTGCTGGGTCAGCCGTGTCAACGTCCAAAGATAGGTGTGATTTCCTGATGGTTTTTTTGGGCGCCAGACCCACAAGAACACGGTGGCAGGTGTGCGGGCGCTCTCACAGGAATACCTATATATGCGCATAATATATATTATGTTAAATATCAATATGCGCGATATCAGTCACTTGGCGAAGTGCTACCCCGGCTCGGTGCCCGTGGCCACCAAGCGATGCACGGTACACTGTGCCCTCAAACAGCAGTGGCCGTGATCCGGCTGCACAGTGTCGGCCTCTCTCCGACAAGCGCCACGCGGTGCACTGCTCGCACGCCGGGCTCGACTCGATTTGTTCAGTCTCGCATCTGTGTCATTGCCACCAACAGCCAACCACCTGCCGGTGACGGCGGTGTGCATCTGTTTGGGTCGGGATTCGGTGAAATGACATGATCGCTCGCGCCCGCGCGCCTCACGCTGCCCGCCAGGTTGCTGGCCTTGGCCCGCGTCAACGGCACTCGGTAGGCAACGCATCCGCTGGAATCCCGAGCGAGGCACCCGGATGGGTCGTGCAATGCCACTGGATGATGCTCGGGCTGGATGTCGTGTCCATCACCAGCCACAGCCGCCGGTCTTCAAGCTCGCCCGCGCCCGGTCCGAAGTCCGCCACGATGCGCGCACCCGCACCGTCCGAGTACCAGTGAATGCGCTGGATATCGGCGTCGGCTGCCGGATCACTGAAGAATTCGTCGTTGTTGGCCGGCAAGGCCGCGCCAAGCGCCAGCGTCTCAAGCACCTGGGTTTTCGCGCCCTGCATCATGCCGTAGGCCTGGGACACCGTCGCTTGCTGCACGTAGCTGCGGTAGCTCGGCGCCGCAATGGACGCGAGGATGCCGATGACCGCGATCACGATCAAGAGCTCGATGAGTGTGAAGCCGCGCCGCTGTGTTGCTGTCATGAGATAGCCCTCCCAAGCGACGACATCGGCAGTGGACGAACAATCTTGAGTGCAGCGGGTTCAGGCCGCGCGGACGCTCGCACCTGCGGTGTCAGGCGTTGTCGACTTCGTCGATATCGCTGGTGAGTTCGTCGAGCATGACAAGCATACGGTTCTGCATGGCCTGCATGTGGTCGAGTCGCTGGCGCAACTGCGCAATCCTTTGATCCCGACCCAGAGCCTGCAGGTACTCGTCGTCACCGTCCAGCAGCCACGCCGGTGCCACGTTGAACACGCCCGCGAGCATCAGGAGTTTGTTCGCGCGTGGGGCGACCGCACCCGACTCCCATTTCTTGTACGAATCCGCTTTGACGCCGATGATTCGGCAGACCTCGGTGACGCTGAGTTCGTTGTCCTCGCGCGCCCGTTTCAGGCGCTCGTGTAGCGTTGGCATGTCTCGACCTGCGCTGTCAGTTAAGCCAACAAGTTTACCATCCACGCTCCACGCCGCGTTTCAACAAACGACGCACCCGTGCGTGTCAACCGCGTCAGGCCGGTGGCTGCATGCTGCGCCGTCACGCTACACGCTGTGGCGCGGATCGCATCCCCATGCAACGCTCAGGTGCCGATACCACGGCCACGGAGGTAGGCTTCCACCGACAGCGGTTCGAGGGTGGTCAGTCCCAACAGTGCACATTCATCGTCCGACAAGTCTGCGGTGTCGACGTTGTCCGCAAAGCGAACCTGCTGCTTGACATACGGGATGGTGTAGACGTGGTTTACCGCACGTCTGGCGCGCTGCGTGGTGTTGAAGCCGCCTTTGTGGAAAACCATGCAATCGAGCAGGATGTACTGGCCCGCCTTTGCCTCCACCTGGTGCTGGTGCCGGTGCACGTAGCTGTCCGACGGAAAGTTCGCGCTCTGGTGTGACGCCGGCAGCACCGAGGTCGACCCGTTCTCGAGCGTGAAGTCATCCACACAATACAAGGCGTTCAACGCGAGCGGCGTGCTCGATACAAAGTGTTGGTACGGCAGGTCCCGGTGCCAGTGCCGCTGGCTGTAGACCTCGTTGGGTGGGTTGATGATGCCGTTTTGCTGGTTGAGTATGAAGGTGCCGACAATCAGCTGCTGCAACACCTCCATCAACGGCCGGTTGGTCGCCAGCGGCAGAAAGGCTGATCGGGCCAGGGTGAGCGGGGCCCGGATCGTGTGGAACTCCCCTGCTTCGCGCAGCGCCTGCTCTCCCCATCGCGCGACGTACGCGGCGTGCGTCTCGTCGAAGGCGTCAGCCACCGCCTGGCGCTGCGCCTCGTCCAGACCGGCGTCGACCACCGTGTAGCCGAGCCGACGCACCGATTCGACATGTTCCGCGACGACCGAATCGGCTTCGTCCTGAAAAAGCACCCCGTATCGGCTTTCCGGTTCAACACTCATGGGCTGCCCTCCCTGACATCACCGCCGGCGCCGAGCGCAGCCGGATACGTGTGCACGGCACGCACGATGGTGTTCGGCCGCCGCTTGGTTTCTGAGAAGATTTTCGAGAGGTAGATCCCCACCACGCCGATGAAGGAGATCTTCATGCCGCCCAGCAACCAGATCGACGCGATCAGTGAGGTCCAACCGTCCACCGGGCGGGCCATGAACAGCCACTGCACGACGATGTACGCCGTGTACAGCATCGCGAAAAAGAAGATGAACACACCGACGTAGAAGATCGCGATCAACGGCGTGTTGCTGAACGAGGTGACAGAGTTGACAAAAACCGAGAGCTTCTTGCCCAGCGTGTACGTGGTGTCGCTGGTGGCGAGCTTCTGCACTGTGCACGGACGTTGTTCGAAACCGGTGATGTGCCAGAGGCCGGAAATGAGCACCTCGCGCTCTTCGTGGCTGAGCAGAGCGTCGACGTAGCGCCGTGACATCAGCCGCGCAGTCACAAGGTCCCGCGGCAGATCCAGCCGCGTCAGCTTCCGGTAGACGTAGTAATAGCAGTGGCCACTGAGCCGTTCGAACGCGTTGCCTTTTCGACGTGACTGCACACCGAACACGACGTCGCAGGCCTCGGCGTCCCGCTGCGCGCTGAACCTCAGCAGCCATTCCGGCTCTTCCTCGAGGTCGCTGTCGAGCAGAAAGACGCTGTCACCACGGGCGTGTGCCAAGCCGGCCATCATGGCCTTGTGGTGACCGAAATTCCGCGAAAGGTCCACAACCACCAGGTGCGGGTTGTCTTGTGCCAGTGCCGTGGCCACGGCCAGGCTGCTGTCGGGCGAACCGTCGTTGACCAACACGATTTCGTAGTCGCCACCGACAAGCTGCTCGGCGGCCGCGCTCGCGCGCGCGCAGAACGCGTGGATGTACCGCTCGGAACAGTACAGGGTCGATACGATGGAAAGCTTCATACGGCTCGTCAACGGGTCGCGTGGAGTGGGCGCAGCCGACGGCACGGGTCCCGGCAGGCGACACGCCGCCCGGCAGCCAGACGCGTCCACCGTGCGCTTTCAGTGTAGTCGACCGGCGTTGAGACCGCTGAGCGGCGCGTGTCAGGACGTGGCCGCAGGCGTCCGCGCCGGCACGCGCGCCGCAGCGGTCAACGCCTCGACCACCCGCGCCTGGTGGCTCGGCGTCAACCCCGACCACAGCGGCAAACGAATCAGCCGGGCGGACTCGCGGTTCGTCACTGCGAGCTCGCCGTGTGCACGGCCGAAGCGCGCGCCGGCCGGCGAGGTGTGCAACGGCACATAGTGGAACACCGAACCGATCTGCTGGGCCTGAAGCGCGCTGAGCACCTGTGCGCGGTCGACCTCCGCGGCCAACAGAACGTAATACAGGTGCGCGTTGTGCGTGCAGTCGGCCGGGATGACCGGTCGCCTGAGCACGCCCTCGGCTTCCAACGGCGCCAACAGGGCGTGGTAGCGGTTCCACGCCACCAGGCGTTCTTCGGTGATGCGGTCCGCCTCGGACAGTTGCGCCCAGAGAAACGCGGCGATCAGCTCACCGGGCAAGAACGAGGAGCCGACGTCCTGCCAGGTGTACTTGTCCACGTCGCCGCGGAAGAAGCGACTGCGGTCGGTGCCCTTCTCGCGGATGATTTCGGCGCGGGTCGCCAGCGCAGCGTCGTTGACCAGGAGCGCACCGCCCTCCCCGGAAATGACGTTCTTGGTCTCGTGAAAGCTGTAGGTGCCGAGGTCGCCCAGACTGCCGAGCGCCCTGCCCTTGTACTGCGCCATGACACCCTGCGCGGAGTCCTCGACCACGCGCAGGTCGTGGCGCGACGCGATGGCGAGAATCGCGTCCATGTCACAGGCCACACCGGCGTAGTGCACCGGCACGATGGCGCGCGTCCGCGGTGTGATGGCCGATTCGATCAGCGTCTCATCGAGGTTGAGTGTGTCGGGCCGGATGTCAACAAACACCGGCACACCGCCGCGCAAGACAAAGGCGTTGGCCGTCGAGACAAAGGTGTAGGACGGCATGATGATCTCGTCGCCCGGCTCGATGTCCAGCAGCAGCGCAGCCATCTCGAGCGCAGCGGTGCACGAGTGCGTCAACAACGCCGACGCGGTCCCGGTGCGAGACGCCAGCCAGGCGTGGCACTGCTTCGTGTACGGACCGTCTCCCGCGAGCATGCCGCTGGCATAGGCCTCGGCAATGTGCTTGAGCTCCTTGCCCGTCGTGTGCGGCCAGTTGAAAGGGATGCGATCGGGTGTCTTGCTCATGGCGTTCCTGTCCCGGCGCGCCGGACTCCGAAAAACCTTAGCACAGCGGCCAACAGCAGCAGCGACCAGAACACGTGTGCAATCCAGGCGTGGCGCACATACGGCACAAAGTCGAGCTGTACCTCTTTGACTCCCGGCGCAAGCAACACCCCTTGAAAGACTTGATTCACTGGCACCGTTTCGGCGTCTTGCCAGCCTGCGGTGGTCAGCGCCTTGGCCCGCCAGTGCCGGTGGTACTTCTGGCTCAACACCAACGCCATCGGGCCGTCAGTACTCACGTGGAATGCGACGCGGTCGCCGAGATCTAGGTGCTTCTCAACCGGCCACCATGCCCGATCGCGCGGGTCGCCAAGGGCGAGCCCGGCACCGTCTCGGTCGGACCGGGTGACCCGCACCTGAATGGCCTCGCCCATGCGATCACGCACGCGGTGCAAGTGCACACCCGCTTGCGTGCCGATCTGCTCGAGCCCGGGGTCGTCGAGCGGATCGATTGACAACAGGAGGCCGACGTTGCTGATCCAGAGCGCCGAATCGCCTAGCGAGGGTGACACGAAGCCATTCCAACGGCCGTGGGTGCTCACGCCGCCACCCAATGCCTCGATGTGAGTGTGGTACCGCCGCGCTGACAGACTGTTGTAGCTGTGCAGTGACGGCAAGCCGAGGCCAGCGTTCAGGTTGGGCGGCATGAATCGCATTTCCGGGCTTGCAACAAGGTAACGACTGCCTGCTGGCAAGGCCGCACGCACCGCGTCCACGAACGGCGAGTTCACTGCAATGGTCTCGGGTCGCTGCCGAATCATCAACGGAAAGGCCGTGCTGACAAGTGTCATGATCAGTGCCGCCAGCACACCCACGCGGTGCACTTGACCCCGGTACGGAACAAGCACCGCCAGCACCGCACAGGTGATCAAAACGAAGCCCCAGCGTGTTGGCCAACCCGCGTGTCGGCCGTAGAGTACAGCGACTACCAGGCAAAGCCCGATCAGGCCGACCGACACCGCCATCGCACGCCCGACCGCGCCTGATCGCCTGAGTGCGGCGTCGACCGACAGCACGAGGATGACCGTCATCGGCAACAGGATGCTGCCGAGCGGCGTACTGCGAGACAGGTTAAAACCGAGGTGTTCAACACCGAAGGCGTACAGCGGGTGAATGAAGGCCAGGGCCAACAACACCAGCACGGCAAGCCACCAACCCCAGGTGTCACGCAGCGAGGCGAACACCGCCAGCACGATGAACACACCCGCTAGCGCAGTCAGGCTATGGCCGTTGTAGTCGGCGGGATACTGCGACGAAATCGGGTTGCCAAACACCTCTGGAAACACCGTCAGCGACAACATTCGAACCACCCCTTCCATTCCCTCGAGGGTCGGTAACACGGCGAGGAAGAATTCGGTGTCGGTGTGGAGCCGGGTCGACTCCACCGCAGCCACGGCGATGTCGAGGTATACCGGCAGGGCTAACAGTGCGCCGACCAGGATGGCCGACGCGGCCTGCGTGGCGAATCGCACCGCGGACCGCGCGTCGGTTGCCGCGAGCGAGGCTGCCAACCACAGCGCATAGCCGCCGAGCAGGTAGATCTTGAACACCACCGGTTGCGGGTAGCCGGTCATCAGGGCGCTGTAGCCGCTGAAGGCGATTGCCGCCCAAGCCACCAGATCCCCGCGCCTGTGCAGGCGTGCGAGGCCCCACAACGCCCCTGCCGCCCAGCACCACACTGCGGTGAACATGGGAAAACTCAGCCAGTACATGAGCATGGGCGACGCGGCAAAGCTGACGCCGCCAATCAGCGCCGCCGCCGGGTCGGCGTCGAGCTCGCGCGCAAAGAGCACGATGAACAGCCCTCCGAGCGCGCAGAACAGCAGCGTGATCGTGGTGATAAAGCGCCACGGACTGTCGGTGAGTGCCGCGACCGCCCAGGCAACCGGGTACGCGGGACTGAACGCCGAGAGGTGGTACAGCGGCCGGCCCATCTCGGTCGCGTCGGTCCACAGGGCGAGCCAGCCGGACCGCGGTGCACGCATGTGTTCGGCCACCTCGGGCACGTACGCCAGCGCGTAGTCGTTGAACTTGCGGTTCTCCAGCATGGGCGGATTGCCTGTCGTGACCGGCGCACCGATTTCGATCTGTTGGCGGTGCGGTGCGACCACATCGCGCACGAAAACGGCGAACAACACCGCCATGAGCAGCGCGTACCAGAGGAATGCCGCTCTGTAGGTCGTGACCGACAGGACACTCACCGGTTTACCCCGGTTTCCGGGCCACGACCAGCCTCGACCCGCCGACCGGCAGATTGACACCGAGTCCGATCACCCGGCGTTCGAGTGCCAGCAAGGCGTAGAGCGCGCGGTCGATCACCGGGTTGATCTCGAGTTCGGTGGCGGGGTCGAAATCGCCGTCGGCGTGGCGCAGTCGAGCCCGCGACACCGCCATCAGGGGCAACAACACGGTGACGAAGGATGTGCTGCGTTCGACAGTGAACCCGGCCTGCTCCGCCTTGGCCTCCAACTCCCCGCGCCGGTATCGCCGCACGTGGCAGGCGTAGTCGTCGGTCACGCTCCAGAGCCGCGGGTGCTGCGGGACCGACAGCATCACACAGCCGCCCGGTTTGAGCGCCTGCCAGACCTGGGCCAGCACCGCCTCATCCTCGTCGATGTGCTCCAGCACGTCGAAGGCCCCGACCACGTCAAAGGCGTCGACAAAGGGCAACTGCCGTGCGTCCATTTGCATCAGCTCGGCGGTCGGCAGGCGTTCGGCGGCGAACGGGATGCCGGACATGAAGATCTCCGAACCGCACAGTGCAAGCTGCGGGTACGCCGCCGCCATGCCGGAGAGGACATAGCCGGTGCCGCAGCCGATCTCGAGCACACTGTGCGCACCGGGCGCGTGGCGACCGAGCGCCCAGAGGATGAGTTCGTTGCGCGAGCGGAACCAGAAGTTCTTCGCTTCCAACTCGGCGAGTTTCGCAAAATAGTGCGGCTTGAACCCGCCCCCGCCCTCGGCCAACGCAGGCGCATGCGCGAGGAAGCCGTCCAGGCGCTTCGGTGCGAACCCACATGAAGGGCAGGTCCAGCTCTCGGTGTCGAACGCCGTGTGGCAGGCCAGACAACGCTTCATCTTCGCTCCGGGTTGGACTGGGATGGTGTCGACTGAAAGACGTACCACCGTGACACAAAGAACAGAAACACCGCCACCACGACGATGGCGACCGCCTGCACCGCCTGGTGCGGGAAGCCCAGGCTGTCGACAAACACCAGCAGCAGGCACAGGTTAACCAGGTACCCCAACACGTGGGCAATCAGGTAGCGTCCCCCTGCTCGACCGATGTGTCCGTCGTTGTTGAAAGTGAACCGGCGGTTGGCAAAAAATGCAGCCACGGCGCCAGCAACATACAGGCCTGTCATGACCACCTTCGGCGACGCCCAGACCCAGGTCAGCAGCAGGTAGACTGCATAGCCGCCAACATTGGTGAGCACGCCGACGATGCCGTAGCGCAGCAGCTGTTGGAACACCGGGCCGCGCACGCCGCGCCGCAGGGCCTCAATCATCGAGCACCGCCAGACCGAAACCCGACTTGCCGTAGCCGTTGCCGTTGTAGAGCATCAGGCGTGTGTCACCGTGGTCGAACACGTAGGGGTAGGCAACCATCTCGGCGTCCCATCCGCTGTCCGATACCGTGATGCCGGCCTCGTCGAGCGCGAGCACCCAGTGGGTGCCGTCAGCGCTGTGGGCGTAACCGATCCGGTAGGCTTCACCTGCACCGCTGCGGTACGAAAACCACATGTCCAGGCCACCTGACTCGCCCGGCACCACCGTGGGCCGTGAAAACGCCTGGGCCGTGCCCAGCGTGTAGGGCACAGCGAGCCCGGTGCGCGTCCAGTGGTGGCCATCCTTAGAGTGCGCGTGGTGCAGGGTGTGCAGCATTTCGCCGTTGCCGGCGTCCCAACTGCGGGTCGAGCCGTACCACATGTCGTATCCACCGCCTGGGCGCGGCAGGACCCACGGGTAGGACAGGCTGATCGGATCGACCGGGTCCACGCCGAGCAGAGGGGCGTCCGAGTCGAGCCGCAAGCCGAGGTCCGCGTCGAGGCACAGCCGTCCGATGTCGCCGCGCCAATGCGCGTCAGCGGGTGCCTGCCAACCCATGAACAACATGTAGCGGGTCTGGCCCACCGTGTAGCAATTGGCAATACTGACCCCGTCGGCGAAGAAACTGCCAGCGGGACCGTGCTCGAACACCGGCTCGGCGTGCTCGGCCTCCACGCGCCCGGTCGAGACGCTGATGTCGACGGCGCCCACCGAGGAGCGGTTGTGCTGATCACGACCGCTGTAGAACACGCGGTAAACATCACCCTCGAGGTGGACCGGCAAGGGGTTGGCCGCGTGCGAGCGGAGTTTCGGGTGCGGTCGCCGTGCGTCCGGCACATACACCCGGCCGTGCTTTCGCCAGCGTCGTGTCACAGGTTGCGCAGCCGCGTGCTCGGCACGCGCGCCCGCTCGGTGGCCTGGCCGATGTACACACCCTCCGGTTCCGCGTCCGCGAGCAGCAAGGCGCCAGCGCCGATCACGCAGCGGTCCCCCACGCTGATGTGGTCGCGCAGGGTGGCGTTGACCCCGAGAAAGCACTGCTCACCCACCGTCACGCCCCCCGAGATGACCGCGTGGGACGCGATGAAGGTGTGGTCGCCGATCGTCGAATGGTGGCCGATGTGGTTTCCGCTCCACATCGTGACGTTGTCGCCAACGACAACGAAGGGCTGCACCGTGTTGTCTTCGAGGATGAAACAGTTCTCGCCGAACGCCTCCCCGTTGAGGATCGAGGCCCGCGTGCTGATGTAACTCGCCAGGGTGTAGCCGAGGGCTTTGGCCGCATCGAACTTTTCCTTGCGCACACGGTTCAGCTTGGCGTAACTCAGCGCGACGAACAGGTCGCAGTGCGCCGGCGGGAAACGGTCAGCGAGGTCCTCGAAGGCGACCACGGGCAAGCCACAGAAGTCGCCGCCCGGCAGGTAGTCCCGGTCGACCGTGAAACCGACCACGGTGTAACCGGAGTCAGCACTGAAATAGTGGTGAGCCAGTTGCGCGATGTCACCCGTGCCGAAAATGACGAGCTCGGTGGTCATACGGTTTTCCTCACGATGACAGTGAATTCGTAGAGACCGTAGTCGTGCAGCAGCGCCACGTTGCGGGCATACCGCTGCTTGCAAATGTCGAATACCTCACCCGGGTTGACGTAGTAGAGGTCATCCCGCTGCCTGTCGGGATCCGAGTAGGACGTCAGGCAGTTGAACGCGAAGCCGCGCCGGCTGGTCGCGTCCAGCGCGTCCAGTGTGTCGAGCATGTAGGCACGCCACTCGTCGTCGGCGCGGTTCAGGCGCACGTTGAATATGCCACTGGCGACCCCGTAGTCGCTCTCGCGGGTCGGCGTCGACGCGGCGGTGAACGTCGCGTCCGGTTGAGACTGCCAACGTGTGCGTGCGCTGTCGAGCATCTCGCTCGACACGTCGAAGCCGTGGTAGCGGACACCCGAATGGCGGCTCAGCAGGTAGTCGAGCAGCGCCCCGTAGCCGCAGCCGAGGTCGTTGAGCGAAAAGCCGTCGCGGTCCGGCTCGATGACCTTGCACACTTCGGCAAAGCGGGCGTGCTGGCCGGCCTCGTCATTCCAATCGACCCCGCGTGGCGTCTCACCGTGCTCGGCGATCTTGCCGGCGTAGTAGCGCGAGACCTGGTCGATCAGGCCGTCTCGGGTATCCGTCATGCCGCACTGCCCCATCGGCTCGGCCGACACACTGGCACGTCGGGTTGCGTCGCGTGGGCGCTAACTGCCCTGCTCGCCACCGCGCCGTCAGCCGGCGTACACGCGCCACTCAGGGGCATGTCACGAACCTCATGCTGTGCGGGGCGTCACGCCCGCAGTTGAACAACAGGTCGAGCACGCTGACGCCGTGTTCGAAGTCTCCCCAGAGTTGCGGGTACGCCGGGTAACCCGCGTAGTCGAACCACCGGACCTCGATGCCGGCGCGCGCGAACACGTTCTCGTCCAGGTAGGCCTTGGCCGCCGGCCCGGACACATAAACGCTGCCGCCGGCCGCCTGGCACAGGCTGGCCAACCGCTCGGACCGGTCGCCCTCGGCGGCGTAGTCCCAGGAATTGCTGATCGTCGTGTTGATCCCGAGCACGCGGCACACCGCCTCGATCAGCTGGCGGTTGAGCGTCGAGAGGTGCGTGGGCGGCGCGCCGCGGTAGATCGGCTCGAGCCATTCGGCCACGTCCGCAAAGCACGCAGAGCGGCGGTAGTTCTGTTCGAGGGCATGCCAGTGTTTGGCCGCCCACGCGGTGCCGTCGATCTCGGTGTCACGGATGCGCTGGTGGTACTTTCCCTTGACCCGCACCGGCACCGTCAACCACCGCAGGCCGTCAGCGGTCTTGATGCGGTTGCGGTTGCGCCAGTCCCGTCGCGTGTACTGCATGTCGTCGTAGAGGACGAACTCGTCGACCGCGGCGATGAGGTCGAAATAGCCCCTCCAGGGTATGTAATTCGACTGGACAATCGCGACGGTCTTGCTCATTCGGCAACCGATCGTGCCCGGTAGATCTGATACGCCTCGACGTCGGGAAAGGCCACGCGTTCGAAGTGGGTGCGCACGAATGCGTCGGTCAGCGGGTGTGTGTTCTTAAAACGCAAGTCGTCGCGGTTGTCGAGCGCGAAATCAAGGATGAAGGCCATGCCCGGGTCGGCGGCGCGGATACGCGCAATCTCCGCCTGTTCGAACGCGTGACTGCGGGGGAACAACGCGTAGATCTCCCAGTTAGGCGCTTCACGTTCGAGCAGCGCGTAGGCGCCTGGCCAAAACGGCGCGACGTACACCGATCGCCCGTCTGGCGCAAACGCCTCAGCGAGGCGACGCAGTTCTGCGATTTCACGGGCGTTGATTGGGTGGGCCAGGATCCGCTGATCGGCCACATCCACGCTCTCGCACGGGTGAACAGCCAGGCAGCGCCAGCCCGGGTGGTAGATGTACATGACCCAGACGCTGGCCAAGCACAGCAGAGCGGAGGCCGCGAATTTCAGCACCGGTGTTCGCCCCGACAGCCAGACCAGGGCGCCGACCAACGCCGGAAAAATCCCGAGCGCCAGGTGGCCGACGTCAGCGCGGGAATAGGCGAAGTGGGCGTACGGCAAGGCCAGAAAAGCCGATGCCACAAGTGCGCGCTCCACCCCGAGACCGGCCCACCGCCGGTACGTGACCCAGGCCAGGGCCGCGAGCGAAAACGCTGGAATCGCGATGAAGAACACCCCTATCAGAAGCTGGCGTACGGCCTCCCCTGTGGGCAACACCGAGACTGGCACCCTCCACGGCCAGGGTATCGGCAAGGGCAGGTTCGTCGCCTGCACCTCAAACAGAAACACGATGCTGTTCCAAAACGCCAAGGCAAATCCCGGGACCACCAACACCATCAAAATGACGGGCACAAACCCCAACGTGACGCCGAGCCCCCACACGAAGACGCGGCGCACAAGAGGCACGTCTGTCGCCCCGCCGATCGAGAGCCACCCGATCGCCGCGAGGCTCGCCACTGCAGCGTACACACCGTGATTGCGACCAAACACCGCCACGAGACCGACACACAGGCCACAGAGGAAAAAGCGGCGCAGCACGGGTTTGCTGATCAGGTAGGTCAAAGCACCGGTTGACACCAGGGACAGGGTGATGTCGAACAGCTTGTGCCGGGGGTACATCCACACCAGCAGCGTCACCAACGAGATTGCGAGAAACACGGCGCTGGAGCGGTTTCCCGCCGGCAGCGACTTCGCGATCAACAGCAGTCCGGCACACAAACCGAGCGTCTGAAACACTGCCACCGCAGCGCGCACGGCCATGATGCCGTTGCTGTCCATCAGGGCCAAGCCGAGCGCTGTCCAGTAGTAGCGGCCCGGGTCGTAGGCCATAAAATCGCGAATAGGCACGTCGCCGAGCAACACGCGCTGCGCGCCGTACCACAGGAAGCCCTCATCCCAGAGGTTGATTCCTTTGTTGCCCTGCCACCAGAACAGCAGCAGCACCGTGACGCCCGCAACCGCCATCAACCCGAGCGTCGAGCGGCTGTCCTGCGTGCGTGTGTGGTTCATGGTGTTGGCAACCGGAAGCGGTACAGTGTGAATCCGAATTGAACGTGTGACGGCGTATTGAGACGATCGCGCATTGCGCCGTACAGCGACCCGCCAGGACACGCGCAAGGTCCGTGCGCGATCCCACGTTCGCACAGACATCTGGCGTACCTCCGAATAGTAGTACACAGGCCTCCGGTGCGAGTCGAAAGGGCCCCGCGACACGGTGCACGCAGGCGCCGGTGACGACAGTTGCTTACACTGGTCGGCCCGACTATCAAACGAGGAACATCCGTGAACGCAGACGCGCTCAAACAGGCCGTGGCCGTGCGCTTCGGCACCCCCTGTGCCGTCATCGACCTCGATGTGGTCGAACGCAACATCGCCACCGCACAACACCGCTGCGACGCAGCCGGTGTTGCCAATCGCCCGCACATCAAGACGCACAAGTCGCCCTTGCTTGCGCGCTGGCAACTCGACGCCGGCGCGACCGGTATCACCTGCCAGAAGCTCGGCGAAGCCGAGGTGATGGCGGCCACCGGCATCGAGGACATCCTGATCGCGACCAACCTGCTCGGTGCCGCGCGCTGTGGCGCGCTTGCAGACCTGCAGCGGCGCACGGCACTCACCGTGTGCGCCGACAGCTCAGTGACGCTCACAGCCTACAGCCAGGCCGCCGCCGATGCCGAGCGGCCGCTCGATGTGGTGGTCGAATGCGACACCGGTCAGCACCGTGCGGGCGTCGAAACCCCCGACGAAGCGCTGGCGCTGATCGACGCGATCGAGGCCGACCCGCACCTTCGCTTCGCCGGTTTGATGTACTACCCGCCGCTCGACGGGTGGCCCGCGACGCAACGCTTCCACGACACCGTAGTGCAAGGCTTGCAGAACCGCGGCCTGACCGCTGCGATCGTGTCGACCGGTGGCACACCGAATTTCGCCCACATCGGCTCGCTCGAAGGTGCCACCGAACACCGCGCCGGCACCTGCATCTTCAACGACCGCATGATGGTCCGGGCGGGCGTGGCCACACCGGCCGATTGTGCCCTGACGGTCTACACGACCGTGGTCAGCCGCGCGGGCGCCGAACGCGGCATCCTCGATGCGGGCTCCAAAACGCTGACCAGCGACACCGGCGGCGGCCTGGACGGGCACGGTGACATCCTCGAACACCCTGGCGCACGCATCCACAAGTTCGCCGAGGAGCACGGCTTCCTCGACCTCTCGGCCTGCAACGACAAACCGGCCGTCGGCGACGTCGTGCGCGTGGTGCCCAACCACGTTTGCGTGGTCGTCAACATGCTCGACCAGCTGGTCGCCGTGCGCGGCGACGAGATCGTCGACGTGATCCCGGTCGCCGCACGCGGCAAGCTGGTGTAGCCCCGCTACGACTCGCTGCTGCGGCGCGGGGTTGCGTGCTCCGTGCCATCGTGGAAGGAACCGAACACCCGGTCCCGGGGCACCTCTGCCTTGCCGCAGTTGTAATTTAAGTGGCGGTGGTGCAGCTGGCGAAAGAAATCGCCCGCGCGCATCGGCTGGCGCTCGCCGACCACAATGGACTCGAAGCCCGAGTGCGAGAAGGCCGGGCTCAGGCCCTGCACACAGGCGTGGAACCAGACGTGGGTCATGTGCGAGAGCACCACGAGGTGTACCGCGAGCGACGAGAAGGACATCAGCGTTCCGATCGGGTGCATCGGGATGCCCGACCACGGTCCGATGTTGAAGTTGCGGTGGTGCAGGCTGTGCGCCAGCTTGCAGAACGGCGGCCAGTGCAGCAGCCGGTGGATCCCGTAGAAATGGAAACTCGACCAGAGCGGGATCAACACGAACCAGAGCGCAAACCGGACCGGGTTGTCTGCGAGTCGGAATGACGGCGCTTGGCCGTTGGCCGCGGCCCGGACAATCAACGCCTCCCAGACGATCCAGGCCGTGACGCCGCTGGCGAGTGACCAGAACACCTTGTCATGCACCTGGTTGCGAAAGGTGAACGCGCGGCTGTCCCGCGCCTGCTCGCGGTGATCGAATTTGCGTTGCCGCCCCTGCCCCTTGAGCGTGATGAACCCGAGGCGCAGGCCGCCCGCGACCACGGCCAACAACAGCGCGTTGCGCAACCGGAGCTGTGCCACCCCGGCGGCCTCCAGCGTCCGCACCTCGGCCCTGTCGAGCTGCAGGGCGGCGAACACGCACCAGGCGAGGCCGAACGAAACCGTCACCGAGCCGAGTGCCACCCAGTATCGGCTGACCCACCGCAGCCAGGCCAGCGGCCGTGGCGGCCAGTCGAACACAGGCGACAACGACACCGGACCAGCGGCTTGTGCGCCCGTCGGTCGCGGGGTGCGTCACCCACAGAAACTCCCCATCGAGGTCTGCGTGTGGCGCGAGCCTGTCACGCAGAATCGCCCGGCTTTGACCACCTCTTACTGACACACAGGCAATTTTCAATTGCGAATTATTATCATTTGCATTAATGTAGGGTAGCGTGCACGTCAATCCACCGTACTTCTCCCCGGACAAACCGATGGACACACCGCAAAACCCCTCCGCGACCGTGACCCACCTGACGCTGGAGCGCCGGGGCCTACACACACTTGATTCAGGCGCGCTGTGCTACCTGGTCGGGCTGACGCTGGATGATCAGACGCTACGAAACGTCATGGCGTGGTTCGTCACCAACCCGCCGAACAACCCTGGCGTCCGCCACGCGTGGGCCATTCAGGCGTCGCAGATTGCCGACCACCCGTTCACCGCGTGGTACACGGATTGGCTCGACGCCGAGTACCACCACGAAGTCGCGCTCTTCGGGGCCGTGCGGCGACCCGAGCAACTCGCACGCTTGTGGGCCCAGCTGCACGACGAAGGCCGCAGCCCGGGGGCGTGGTGGGCCCTGCTCACGCACCCCCGTGTCACCGACGAGCTGATCCAACGAGCGGGTTCCGATTTGCACATGTTGGGACACAACACGGCACGCGAGGTGTCTGCACATAAGGAGCACATCGCGGCGTGTGAGAATCGGATTGCCGAGTTGCAAGCCGAGCTCAGTCGTGTGAAGCGGGAGGCCCAGAGCCTCGCCACACTGCACGCGCGGGAAACCACACGGTGGGTCGAGCGTCTCGCTGCCGCGCAAAGGCACATTGTCGACTTGCGCACCAGTGTGGCCTCGGGACCAGACGGGCCGACCGCCACGACCGTGGTAGACCCCCAAACTGCAAGCGATGTCCGGGCCTGCGTGCTCTGCGTCCGAGATGATGAAAGCAGTGGCCCCTGTGTGTTCCGCGGCCCGTCCGACCACCCGAGTTGGCGGCTGTGCCAGGCACACGACGCGCAGCTGCTGGACCACATCGCCGAGGCCGACGTGGTCGTGTGTGACACCGAATCGACCATGCGTTCCGAGCAGGCGTTTGACTTCTGTCGACAACGTGGTACGCCTGTGTTATTCCTGAACCAACCCTTCAGCGATGCCACCGTGCCCCTGGTGGAACGCCTGACCCAGTCTTTCGAAGCCAACTGAGCGGTACTGAACATGACCAGCCTTCGCGCCAGCGTCCCCCTTATCCTTCTCTCTGCAGTCAGCACGCACGCCGTCGCCATGAGCAGCGCGCCCACGCAACGCGCGGTGGTCGACCACGCCGCCGCCCTGGCTGCGGCCGTGTACGGCGATTCGCTGACATCGGCGCAAACCATGAGCAGCGCGATCGACGCCTTTCTCGCGGCGCCCTCTGACAGCACCTTGAACGCGGCACGCGACGCCTGGGTGGCGGCCCGCGTGCCCTACCAGCAGACCGAGACCTTCCGGTTCGGCAACCCCTGGGTCGACGACTGGGAGGGCAAGGTCAATGCCTGGCCGCTCGACGAGGGGCTGATCGACTACATCGCCGGCGACGGTGCGAGCGAGGACAACCCGTACGGCGGCCTGAACATCATCGCCAACGCCCAACCGACCATCGGCGGCCAGCAGATTGACGCTGCTGCGATCACACCGGCACTGCTCGGCGAGACGCTTCAGGAACTCGACGGCATCGAGTCGAACGTCGCGACCGGCTACCACGCAATCGAGTTTCTGCTCTGGGGTCAGGACCTCAACGGCACACAGCCGGGTGCCGGCGAACGAGCGGCCAGCGACTTTTCACTCGAGGCGTGCACCAACGCGCCGTGTGACCGCCGTCGTGCCTACCTCGAGGCGGCGACCGAGCTGCTGCTGACGGACCTGCAGGACGCTGTTGACGCCTGGGCGGACGGCGGCGAAGCCCGCGCGGCACTGACCGGGCTCGACGACAACGCGGCCGTTGCTGCCTTGTTCACGGGCATGGGCAGCCTCGCCTACGGCGAACTCGCCGGCGAGCGCATCAACCTCGGGCTGCAGTTGCACGACCCGGAAGAGGAACACGACTGCTTCAGCGACAACACCCACGCCTCGCACTACAACGACCTCGTCGGCATCGAGAACCTCTACACCGGTTCCTACACGCGCATCGACGGCAGTGTGCTCGAGGGCCCGTCGATTGCCGACCTGGTGGCTGCCAGTGACGAGCGCACAGCCGAACTCATGGCACAACGCTTCGAACAGGCCAACGGGGCGATGCTGGCGATGGTCGACTCCGCAACTGCCGGCAATGCGTTCGACGTCCTGATTGGCGAAGGCAACGCCGAGGGCAACGCCGTGGTCCGCACCGCGGTCGAGTCGCTGGTCGACCTGACCCGTGCCATTGAGCGCAGCGCGACACGGCTTGGCGTGTCCGGCATGGACACCCTCGACTCAGACGCGCTCAGCGAGTTCTGATCCGTGCGCGTGTCTCTGGGACGCGCCACGCCAACGTCGACATGCACCGCCGGGGCCCGCCACACGCGCCCGGCGGTGGTGTGTGTCGCCCTGATCGGCGCCGCGTTGGCCGGCGCGCTGACGGCGGAACCCCGTTTACCGGGGGGTCACACCACCCACACCCGTGCGGACAACCGGCAGAGCTTTTCGCACGCGTCGACAAACCTGCCCGCATCCGAGCGCATGGCGTTCACCCTCGGCAACGCGATCTTTCGCAAACGCTGGGTTGCAAGCCCGGCCAGCACCGCGAGCAGCGACGGTCTCGGTCCGCTTTACAACGCCCGCTCCTGCCAACGCTGCCATGTCAAGGACGGGCGGGGCGCGCCGCCCGGCGTGCTGCCCGTGCTCGGTGTCAGCGGCAGCGTGCTCGCGCTGCGCGCGCACGACGGACAGGGCGGCGACCCGGTGTACGGAGCCCAGCTGCAGGATTTCGGCGTGCCGGGCCTCGCGGCCGAAGGGCGCCTCAACGTCGAGCCGGAGTCTGTCCTGCGCCACGGCCAGACGCTCACGCGGTGGGGCATCGGCGTCTCGGCGCTGGCGCAGGGACCACTCGACCCCGACACACGAGTCAGCCTGCGCGTCGCGCCCCAGATGATTGGACTGGGCCTGCTCGAAGCCATCCCGGCTGATGCGATTCGCGCTCAGGCCGATCCCGACGACCGCGACGACGACGGCGTGAGCGGACGCGCAGCCGCCCTGCCCGATGGCAGTCTCGGCCGCTTCGGCTGGAAGGCCCACTCGCCCACCGTGCGCGACCAGAGCAGCATTGCCTTCCTCACCGACATGGGTCTTAGCACGCCGGCCCGCCCGCACGCGGCGGGTGATTGCACAGCTGAACAACGCGACTGCCGACATGCGCCGCACGGACCGGGCGAGGACGGTGTCGAAGTCAGTGACAAGATGATGCGCTGGGTCACGTTCTACGCGAGTCACCTCGCACCGCCGCACCGGCCGGACGCCGACGCGAGTCACATCGTGCGCGGCGAGACCCTGTTCCATGAGGTCGGCTGCGCGGTGTGCCACACGCCACGCTGGCAAACCGGGCCCAGTGCGTTCCCGGCGCTGGCGAACCAGACCATCTACCCCTACACCGACCTGCTGCTGCACGACATGGGTGCGGGTCTCGATGATGGCGCCCCCGGCACCGTCGCGAGCAGCGCGGAGTGGCGAACACCGCCGCTCTGGGGTCTCGGACGGATACGCGATGTCAACGGACACCTCAGGCTGTTGCACGACGGCCGCGCAGACGGCGTCAGCGAAGCGGTCGCGTGGCACGGCGGCGAAGCCGAGGCCAGCGCGACGGCCTTTTTTGCCCTCGATTCGGACGCCATGACGGACCTTGTGGCCTTTGTGGAGAGCCTGTGATGCGACGTTGTGGCCTGGTGTTGCTGTGGTTCGCGTTTGCCCCCGTACAGGCTGCCGAGCCCACACCTCTGGCGCGCCTGCTCAACGGGCTGGTGGTGGACTACGTGCGACCGGAGCTCACCGCCTGGCGCACGGACGCGGACCGTTGGCTGGCCGACCCCTGCGATGCGCGTCAAACAGCGATGTGGACAGCCCGATGGAAACGCATGTCTCCGCTGTGGTCGTTGCCACCGATGCGCTCACACCACGCACGGGAACGCCTCGGTCGCTACGCGCTGAGCCCGAAGCAACAACAGACCCTCGCCGGCTGGTCTGATCCGGGTGCACCGCCCACACTGCCCCTGCTCGCGCTGATCGAGGACGCGAGCACCGATTGTGACCGCGCGGGCGCTTTGGCTCCCCGCGTCGCTGCCGTGGCGGAGCCTGCCGCCTTCCGAATGTTGCTGGACGCCGTGGCAACGGAGTGGACGTCGCCGGACGGCAGCGGGGCCTTCTTCGATGAACTCGACGTCCTGCACGCCGTCTCACAACGTCTCGTGGAGCCCCTGCGCGCCCTGCTCGATCCCGAGCGCGAGCTGGACGAGCCCGCCGATGTCGTCTTGTCCCGCGCGAACACCGTGTTCTTTGCCGGCGCACCCGATCAGGGCTTTTACGCCGTTCGGGCCAGCCAGAACACCCTCGCCGCGCGCTCGCTGCAGGTGCTCAGGCAAGCCGGCGAGCTGCCGCCCGACACGCTGCTCGAAGCGTTTGATGCCGTGCTTGCAACCTGGCAGATCGGCGCGGGTTTCAACGCGTCAGACGGCGACTGAATGCGACGCCGTGCCCTGTTGGCAGCGCCCATACTGGCGCTCCCTACGCTGGCGCCGGCCCAGCAGACCGCCGCGTTTCGGGTCTATTCCTGCGCGCGAGACCGCACGGGCTCGCACCACCTCGCTGAAATCGACTGGCGCGACGGCACCCTGCGGCTGATCCCGTTGCCGGGACGCGGTCACCACGTGGCGGTGTCGCCGGAGACGCCGTGGTGCGCCGCCCCGGCGCGCCGCCCGGGCGACTGGTTGCTGCTCTGGAATCGACGCACTGACCACCACACCCTGCTCAGACCGCCAGCCGGATACTTTTTCACCGGACACGCGGTGTTTGCCGAGAACCCGCAGTTTCTCTACTGCAGCGCGCAACACACGAACACAAGCCGTGGCGCGGTTTTGGTGGTGGATACCTTCGCCCGAGAGCCGCGGTTCAGCGGTGCACTGGACACACACGGTATCGGGCCACACGCCATCGCCTTCGACCCTCGCCACCGCCATCTCGTCGTCTGCAACGGCGGGTTGCAAACGCACCCCGTGCGGCGACGCGAGGTGACAAACGCAGCTCATTTCGCCAGCTCGCTCGTTCGCCTGTCGTTGACAGGCGAACGTATCAGCCAGCACGTGGCCGAACCAGGCTTGAGTTTGCGACACCTGGATCTCGACAACACCGGGCGCGCGGTTGTCGCCGCGCAAGTGCCTGCAGGTGCCGCCGCCGGTGTCGACACGGCGCTGGTGTGGCTCGAGAACCCCATTGGTGGCCCGCTGCAAGCGGCGAGTTGGCAGCACGGCCTGCACCACACGCTGCAAGGGTACCTGGGTGATGTCCGCTGGCAGGGGCACGGCGACGTGATTGCCACGAGCGCACCGAGCGCCTCGGTGCTGCGGCTCGGCGAGCGGATCGCCGTGAACATGCACACCGACGTGTCCGGCGTCGCTGTCAGCCCGGTGGGCACCGTGTTGAGCGACGGCCTCGGTCGCCTGGTTGTGCACGGCGGGCGCAAACGGCGGTTCGACCTCGCTTTTGACAACCACCTCAGCTGCCTCGAGAGCTGATTGCCACCGGCATCGGTTGCAGAGCCCGCGTGATCAGGGCGGCGGGCTCACCGCTGACCAACCGCCGTCGACCACCAGGGTGTGCGCCGTCACATGGCGCGCACCATCGGACAACAGATAGGCCACTGCGTCGGCGATGTCGTCGACCGTGCCGACGCGGCCTGTCGGGTTCAGTTGCGACCAGGTGGCGTGGTAATCGGGGTCCTGTTCGGTGCGCTCGGTCAGGGTCGCACCCGGTGCGACCGCGTTGACGGTGATGCCGTGCGGGGCCAGTTCAACGCCGATCGACTTGGCCAACATGCGCAGTCCAGCCTTGCTCATGCCGTAGGCGACGAGGTCCGGGTGGTGCTGTACACCGGTCACCGAAGACATCAGCACGACACGCCCGCCGTCGCCCTGCGCAATCATCTGCCGCGCCGCACGCTGGGCCAGAAAGAAACTGCCGCGCAGGTTCAGGTCAACCACCCGGTCGAAGTCGTCGACGTCAAAGGACAGAAAGGGCCCGAAGGCGGTGATGCCTGCGTTGGCAATCGCCCAATCGAGTCGCCCGGCGAGTGCGAGCGCCGACGCCACCAGCGTGTCGATCACGGCAAGGTCGCCGGCGTCGCCCGGGCACGCCACGCAGCGGCCACCGCGGTCACGCAGCGCAGCCACCGCGGCTTCGAGCGCGTCCGGGTCGCTGTCGTTGAGGACCACGGCGGCGCCGTCATCGACCAGACGTTGCGCGACCGCGTAGCCAATGCCGCAGGCGGCACCGGTGACGATCGCGGAGTGCAGCTCCGCCGGCTTGGCCATGGCCACTCACTCCTCTGGGCGTTGCCGGCAGTGTACACGCGGCGTCGCCACGACCGCGCTGAACGCGACGGTGGCGCGTGTGGCTACACGCGGCTGGGGTTCGGCCGTGACATCAGTCGGGCTCGGCGTCCGCCGCCAGGCTGATCAACACGGCACCCTGGTCGAGCTGATCTCCCACGGTGGCGTGGACGGCGTCGACGACACCGTCGCGCGGTGCGGGCAGCGCGTGCTCCATCTTCATCGCTTCCATCACCGCGAGCGTGTCGCCCGCCGAGACCCTGTCGCCCACGGCGACGTCCAGCGCCCGCACGAGGCCCGGCATCGGCGCCGTGATCTGATCGCCGCCGAGCGCCGCGTCAGCCGCAGCCCGCTCGGGGTCGGGCACGCTGAAACGGTGGTGCCCGTCGAGAAAGACCGTGATCACCTCACCCGCAGCGTGGCAGTGGGCGCGGCGCCGCGACGGGCCCACGCGCCAGGCACCGTCGAGCCGCTCGACCGATACCGGTGCTGCGTCGCCCGAGCGGACCGCGTACGCACCGGCACGCTCGACCCGCACCTCGAGCACGCGGGTGTCGCCGTTGTCGTCCAGCACACAGTGCTGCCGCGGATCCACCCACAATCGGAAGCCCTCGTGCGGTTGCGGCGTGCCGAGACCCAGCGCCACCACGGCGGCGACCGCGCGGGCCTCGTCTCGCGCCGGGTTGGGCGCCGTCAAGGCGTCGATGTCACGCGCGATGAGGCCGGTGTCGAGTTGCGCGTCGCGGACCGACGGGTTGCGGCAGAGTGCCGCGAGGAAATCGATGTTGCAGGTGGTGCCGGCGAGCTCGCTGGCGTCGAGTGCACACGCGAGGTCGCGGAACGCCGACATCCGGTCCGCGGCGTGTGCAATCACCTTGGCAATCATCGGGTCGTAATGGGTGCTGACCGAGTCACCCGCACGCACCCCGGTGTCGACGCGCACGGTGTCCGGCAGTGACAGGTGGTGGATCGGCCCGCTCGCGGGCAGAAAGTCGTTCTGCGGGTCTTCGGCGTAGAGCCGCGCTTCGACCGCCCAGCCGGTGAGCGGGATCTCATGCTGTGACAGCGGCAGGGGTTCGCCCGCCGCCACGCGCAGTTGCCAATCGACCAGGTCCTGGCCGGTGATCGCTTCGGTCACCGGGTGCTCGACTTGCAATCGTGTGTTCATCTCCATGAACCAGAAGCCGTCTGTGCGAAGACCGTCAGAGCCGTCGGCGATGAATTCGATCGTGCCGGCACCGACGTAGCCGATCTCGCGCGCGGCGGTCACCGCCGCCTCACCCATCGCCGCCCGCACCGTGTCGCTCATGCCCGGTGCCGGCGCCTCTTCGATGACCTTCTGGTGCCGGCGTTGCAACGAGCAGTCGCGTTCGTGCAGGTACACCGCGTTGCCGTGCACGTCGGCAAACACCTGAATTTCGATGTGGCGCGGTGATGTGATGAACTTTTCAATCAGGCAAGCGGCGTCGCCGAAGCTTGCCTGGGCCTCGCGTTGGGCGGCCGCCAGGGACGCCGCGAAAGCACCCGGCTCGCTGACCAGCCGCATACCCTTGCCACCCCCGCCGGCGCGGGCCTTGATCAGCACCGGGTACCCGATCCGTTCGGCTTCATACGCCAGCGTCTCCGGGTCCTGCGATGCGCCGTGGTAGCCCGGCACGACTGGCACACCCGCGGCTTCCATGCGGGCTTTGGCCGCATCCTTGAGCCCCATCGCCGTGATCGCGCTGGCCGGCGGGCCGATGAACACGAGGCCCGCCGCCGAAACGGCTTCGGCAAAGGCCGCGTTTTCGGAGAGGAACCCGTAGCCCGGGTGGATTGCCTCGGCGCCGGTCGACACCGCGGCCTCGATGATCCGGTCGCCGCGCAGGTAACTCTCGCTGGCCGCGGCGGGGCCGATGCAGACGGCTTCGTCGGCTGCCTCGACGTGCAGCGCGCCCGCATCGACGTCGGAATACACGGCCACCGTGCGCACACCGAGCGCGCGTGCCGTGCGTTGGATGCGGCAGGCGATCTCCCCGCGGTTGGCGATGAGGATCTTGCTGAACATGGTCACATCCTGAACACGCCGAAGCGCGTGTCGGCGATGGCAGTGTTCAAGCAGGCTTCCAGGCTCAGGCTCAAAACCGCTCGGGTCTGCCGCGGGTCGATCACGCCGTCGTCCCAGAGGCGAGCCGAGGCGTACAAGGGGTGTGACTGCTCGGCAAACTGCGCAATGATCGGGTCCTTGACGCGCGCGTCGTCGGCCTCGGTCCAGCTGCCACCGCGGCGCTCGGTGCCCTCGCGCTGCACCGTGGCGAGCACGCCGGCCGCCTGCTCACCGCCCATCACGGCGATGCGTGCGTTGGGCCAGGTCCAGAGAAAGCGCGGGCTGTAGGCCCGCCCGGCCATGCCATAGTTGCCCGCGCCGTAACTCGCGCCGAGCAGCACCGTGATCTTCGGCACCGCCGTGGTGGCGACCGCGGTGACGAGCTTGGCGCCGTGACGGGCGATGCCACCGTGCTCGGCCTGGCTACCGACCATGAAGCCGGTGATGTTCTGGAGGAACACCAGCGGGGTTTTGCGCTGCGAGCACAGCTCGACGAAGTGCGCGCCCTTGGCCGCGGACTCGCTGTGCAACACCCCGTTGTTGGCGATCAGCCCGACGGGCACGCCATTGATGTGGGCGAAACCGCACACCAGCGTCGGCCCGAAACGGGGCTTGAATTCGTCGAGTTGCGAGTCGTCGACGATACGTGCAACGACTTCCCGCACATCGAAGGGGGTGCGCGCGTCGACCGGGATCACCCCGAGCAGCTCGTCGACGTCAAACCGGGGCGGCACCGGCGCCTGGCGTTCGACCGTGTCCGGTCTGCCACGGTTGAGGTTGGACAGCGCGCGGCGCGCAAGCGCGAGCGCGTGCGCGTCGTCGTCGGCGAGCAGGTCGGCGACGCCCGATAGCCGTGTGTGCACGTCGCCGCCGCCGAGCGACTCGGCATCGATGACTTCACCCGTCGCGGCCTTCACGAGAGGCGGTCCGGCGAGGAAAATCGTCCCCTGTTCTCGCACGATGATCGACACGTCCGACATCGCCGGCACGTAGGCACCGCCTGCGGTGCACGAACCCATGACAACCGCGAGTTGCGGGATGCCCGCCGCCGACATGCGCGCCTGGTTGTAGAAGATGCGGCCGA
This sequence comes from Pseudomonadota bacterium, assembly GCA_039196715.1. NCBI lineage: Bacteria > Pseudomonadati > Pseudomonadota > Pseudomonadota bacterium. The sequence continues at coordinate 53,779 of JBCCUP010000012.1, read as the reverse complement.
AGTGTTCGCGGTCCGGGAACACCTCGTCCTGGTTCGGCAGGTTGGCACCGCCGCTGTCGACGAGGTACGCGCAGGGCAAACCATTGTCCTCGGCAATCTCCTGGGCGCGCAGGTGTTTCTTCACGGTCATCGGGTAGTAGGTCCCGCCTTTGACCGTCGCGTCGTTGCACACGACCATCACCTCTCGCCCGTGCACACGCCCGACGCCGGCAATCAGGCCGGCGCAGGGTGACGCCCCACCGTAAAGACCGTGTGCTGCGGTCGCACCGATTTCGAGAAAGGGTGAGCCCGGGTCGAGCAGCCCGGCCACGCGGTCGCGCGGCAGCAGCTTGCCGCGGGCGAGGTGGCGCTCGCGCGCCCGCTCGCCGCCGCCCTCGGCCGCTTGCTCTGCGGCTTCGCGCACCTCGGCGAGCTGCAAGAGCATGCGTGCGCGGTTGGTCTGGTACTCGCTCGACACCGTGGACAGCGCCGATGCCAAAACCGCCATGTCAGGCGGTGACCTTCATCAGCTCGCGCCCGCAGAGCATGCGCCGGATCTCACTGGTGCCGGCACCGATCTCCATGAGCTTCGCGTCGCGCATCAGCCGGCTGACCGGCGAATCGTTGAGGAAGCCGGCGCCGCCCATGGCCTGGACCGCCTGAACCGCCTGCTGCATCGCCTGTTCGCTGGCGTAGAGCACGCAGGCTGCCGCGTCCTGGCGGGTGACTTCACCCCGGTCACAGGCCGCCGCCACCGCGTAGAGGTAGGCGCGTGCGGTGTTCATTGCGGTGTACATGTCGGTCAACTTGCCCTGCATGAGCTGAAAGTTGCCGATCGGTTGGCCGAACTGCTCGCGCTCGTGCAGGTACGGCACCACGTGGTCAAGGCAGGCGTGCATGATGCCGACGCCGATGCCGGAGAGCACCACGCGCTCGTAGTCGAGCCCGGACATCAGCACGTTGACGCCTTTGCCCTCCCCGCCCAGCACGTTTTCGAACGGCACGTCGACGTCGTCGAAGATCAGCTCGGCGGTGTTCGAACCGCGCATGCCGAGTTTGTCGAAGTGCGGCGATGTCGAGAACCCGCTCATGCTCTTCTCGACGATGAACGCGGTCATGCCGCGTGCCCCGGCCGTGGTGTCGGTCTTGGCGTAAACCACCAGCGTGTCGGCGTCGGGGCCGTTGGTGATCCAGTACTTGTTACCGTTCAGTCGGTAGTAGCCGTTCATCTTCTCGGCGGCGAGCTTCATCGACACCACGTCCGAACCCGCACTCGGCTCGGACATCGCCAGCGCGCCCACGTGTTCGCCAGACACCAGGCCCGGCAGGTACCTCGCCTTCTGTTCGTCCGTGCCGTTGAGGTGAATCTGATTCACGCAGAGGTTCGAGTGCGCGCCGTAGCTCAGCGACACCGAGGCGCTGGCGCGCGCCACCTCTTCAACGGCGATGCTGTGCGCGAGGTAGCCCATGCCCGCCCCGCCGTGGGCCTCGCTGACGGTGATGCCCAGGAGCCCGAGATCGCCCATCTCGCGCCAGAGTTCGGGCGGGAAGCAGTTGCTCTGGTCGATCTCCGCCGCGCGCGGCGCGACACGCTCCTGCGCCCAGCGGTGCACCGTGTCCCGCAACGCGTCGATTTCCTCGCCGAGGGCGAAATGCATGGATGCTGTGAACACGGCGGTCTCCGGGTCAGTGCCTGTGGTCTGAAATTATATGATCAATTGATCAATTAATCCACGGATCGGTGGCTGCGATCGATCTTGTGCCGTCACTCCCCCGGCCCGCAGAGCCCGTGGAGCACCAGCGCAAGGTAGTGCGCTTGCAACGCGTCGACGTCGAGTGGCCCATCGTTGCGGAACCACTCGGTCACACCGGTCAGCATGCTGATGATGGCGCGGGTCGCGAGTTTCGGGTCGCGCTTGGCGACGGTGCCGTCCGCAATCGCCGCGTCGATCAGGTTGGCGAGCACCGCCTCGTACTGGTCGCGCAAGCCACAGATGGCAACGTAATCCGCCGGCGCGAGGTGCCGCAATTCTCGGTAGGACAGAAACACGTCCTCACGGCGCGGGATGTGGTAGCTGAGGTGGAACCGGATGAACGCGGCCAGGCGGGTCCGACTGCCCGCGTCTGCACCGGGATCGGCCTCGGCCCACGCGGCGAGCAGCGAGCGCAAGTGACGGTCCATCAGCCGGAAGAGGATGGCCGATTTGCTCGGAAAATAGCGGTACAGCGCGCCGGAGGTGACGCCCACCGCGCCGGCGAGCTGCCGAATGCTCAACGCCTCGAAACCGATCTCGGTGATGAGCTGGCGCGCCGCAGTCAGTATCGCGGACTCGGTGACGTCGCCTCGGGATCCTGCGGTTCGGGCCAATCGCCTGCTCCTCGACGGTGCTGCCGCCGCCCGGCCTTGTGGGCGGCGGCGCCCGCAGCGCCGCCAGGCACCGCGGGCCTGTGCGGTCAGGCCAGTTCGGCGCTCGAGGTGATGACCTTGCTGACGATGCCGTAGTCGATCGCCTCGGCCGTGTCCATCCACTTGTCGCGCTCGATGTCCTTGCGCACGCGCTCGATGTCGGTGCCGGTGCTGTTCGCAATGACCTGGGCGAGACGCTCGCGCATCTTGATGATCTGCGCGGCCTGGATCGCGATGTCTGTCGCGCTGCCGCCGGCACCGCCCGAGGGTTGGTGGATCAGAAAGCGCGTGTTGGGCAGGCAGAAGCGGTTGGCCTTGTCTGCCGCGAGGTAGATGTGCGTGCCCGCACTGGCAACCCACCCCGTGCCGATGACCTGGACCGTGGGTGCGATGAAGCCGATCACGTCGTGGATGCTGTCCCCGGCTTCGACGTGGCCACCCTGGCTGTTGACGAACAGCTGAATCGGGTCGTCCGATGTCTCCGCCAGTGCCAGCAGTTCGGCGATCACGCGCCGCGCCATGGTCTGGTTGATCTCCTCGCAGATCAACACCTTGCGCGCAGCGAAGAGTTTCTCGCCGATCGCCGGGTTGGCTTTCTTGTTGTCTTTGTCGTCAGACATGGGCACTCCAGTGGATGAATCGCGTAGTGGCAACGAGTGTAGTTGGCCCGCTGCCGGGAACCGTGTGAAAAAGCGTGCACGGACGGTGCCCGGCCCGACAACGTCGGACCGGGCGAACGGCACCGCCGCGCGCTCAGCCGGCCTGTTCGGCCCACCATTGACGGATGGCTTTGAAGTCCTCGGCGATCACACTGCCGTTGTGTGGCGGCGTGAAAATCGCCTGCAGCTCGCCACGCGGGTTGGTGAGGATGACCTGGGCCGAATGGTCAACGAGGTAGTTCTCGCCCTCGGGCGCCTCCGGCGCAGGCAGGTAGACAAGTCGCATGGCCCGCGCAAACTGGGCGAGCTGGGCGTTGTCGCCGGTCACACCGTCGATCGACTCGCTGAAGTAGCCGGTGTACTCGCGCAAGCGTGCTGGCGTGTCGCGCCGCGGATCAACCGAGACGAACAGGCTGCGCGTCGGCACCGTACCGGCATCATCCGGCCCGATTGCCCGGTGTACTTGGTCGAGTTCGGTCAGCGTGATCGGGCAGATGTCAGGGCAAAAGGTGTAGCCCATGAACATGAACGTCCACTGCCCTTTCAGACTGCTCTGATCGACCGCTTCGGTGGTGTCGTTGACCAGGGTGAAGGGGTCGACAGCCCGCGCCGGGTGCATCACGTGGCCCCCGGCCAGGGACGGCGCCCCGTCCGGCGTCTGGTCGACCACGCGCGCCAGTTGTTCACTGATCGGTGTGCCGCCACTCGGCAATTGCTGCCCGACCCACCAGCCGGCAATCACCGCGAAGACAGCGGCAATCGGCACCGCGAGGCTTTTGATCTGCATGGTTTCTCTCCCGCTCGCCGCAGAACGGATCTGCGTCGGTTTCTTAGTCCGTCAGTGGTTGTCGTGGTTCATCGAGTGGCCGCCGTGGCCTTTGGCCGTGCCGCGCTGCACCGGCAACACCACCGCGCGCGATGTGCCGTTGGCAAAGCGGAGGTTGAGCGTCACGCTGTCGCCCGCCACAAGGCGGGTGTCCACACCCAGCAACATGACGTGGAGGCCGCCGGGTTCGAGGATGGCCGTGCCGCCGGCCGGCACTGCGATGCCGTTGACCTGTCGCATGCGCATCGTGCCGTCAGCGTGCTCGACCGTGTGCAATTCGACTCGCTGCGCCGCAGCGGTGTCCGCGCCGACCAGGTGACGGTCCCGATCGCCCGGGTTGTGCACGCTGAAATAGGCGGCCGCGACCTGCGTTCCGGGTGGCATTTCGCGCACCCAGCCCTCGTGCACCATCAAGGCGTCTGCCGCACACACGGCGGCGGTGAAGAGCGCGCCCGCAAGCGCACTGAACCGGGGTGGTTTCATCATCGGTGTCCTGTTCTGTGTCAAAGCGAAAGCCGCACCGCGCTGTCAGGTGCCGGGCGGTCTCAAACGGTGTGACTCAACAGGCAGGTGGTGCGCGCGGCGGAGGTCCGAGTTCGCGTTCGGCGGCGGCCGGTTCCCGGTCGGCCGTGGGCACGGCGCCACAGCTCGCCAGGGCGGCACGCACGCACGCGGTGCCCTGGGCGGCCGGAACCGTATCAGGCAGCCCGAGGCAGACCGGGCAGGCGGCATGCCGGTCGAGTCGGCTGTCGCCCTCGTCGACCGAGAGCCACCCCAACACCCCGTTCTTGCAGACCGCGGTGAGAGCACCCTGGCCGGACTCGCCAGACACCATCACACCCACCGCGTGCCCGGTTTGGAAACCGAGCACCAGGAGGAGCAACACGGTGGTGCGGTGCAAGGCTGAACGGCTCATGTCGAGGCAGGCAACTCTGGGTGATGTGAGCGGGCAACCGTCACAGACGCTCACGCAGGCGACGGCCCACTGTCATTGTCGCCGGAGCGTGCGCCACGCTCACAGTGTGACGGTGTCGAGTTCTGCGGTGCCCGGTCGCGCGGATCACTGTCCACTCACCCCCTGAGTGCACCGGGGATCTCGCACACCGGGATCGGCAGCATCTTGTGTTTGTTGGCGGCGTGGAAGCGGCGGTAGATCGCAAGCACCTCCCGTTGGCGCGCGCTCAGCGCGGCCTCGTCACCGTCGAACGCCATTGCCCACTCGAGCTCGTCGTAGCTCGCCCCGATCTGGCCCTCGTCGGTGCGGCCATCGTCCCACAGGCCATCGGTCGGTGCGGCCTGCTGAATGCCGTCAATCACACCGAGTTCGGCTGCAACCGCGTAGACCTCGCTCTTCATCAGGTCCGCAATGGGCGAGAGGTCGACGCCGCCGTCGCCGTATTTGGTGTAGAAGCCGACCCCGAAGTCCTCAACCTTGTTACCGGTGCCGGCAACCAGGCGACGGTGGCCGCCCGCGCACGCGTAGAGTGTGAGCATGCGCAACCGCGATCGGGTGTTGGCCATCGTCAGTGTGTCCTGCGCGTCGGACGGCAGGTGCGCTTCGAGGGCTTCGAAAACGGGTGTCAGCGGGATGGTGCGTGTCTCGACGTTGTCGAAGCGGGCGTCTAGCCAGGCGAGGTGTTCGTCCGCCAGCGTGACCTGGTCCGGGTCTTGGTGGATCGGCATGGTCACGGCAAGGACCGGCTTGCCGGTGTGGGCGCAGAGCGTGGACGTCACAGCGGAATCGATGCCGCCGGACACGCCGACAACGAAGCCGTCCAGTCCGCTCGCTTCAACGTAGTCGCACAACCAGGTCACGATGTGATCGGCAATGCCTTTTGCTGCCATGGGACACTCCGGGTATCGATGTGGATCACGCGCAGTTTAGCATTGCGTCAGCGCGTCCAGAACACCGCCCGTCAAGCGGCAGCATAGTGACGTCAGGCGGCCTGCACGGCGGTATTGTGCAGACAGCCCGAAGGCGCGAACCACCTCAGGTTCAGCGACCGAAGTGCTCGGCGGCGGGTGCCATCAGCGTGTCGGGTCCGTTCAACACCGCGGCTTTAAGCCCGCGCGTGCGCGGCAGCAACCGGTCGAAGTAGAAGGCCGCAGTGTCAAGCTTGGCTTGCATGAAATCCACATCGCCCTCGCCGGCTTCGAGCTTCTCGGCTGCCTTGACCGCAGACATCGCCCAAAAGAACGCGAGCGTGATGTAGCCGCTGTACATGAGGTACTCGACCGAGGCCGCACCAACGGCGTCCTTGTCCTGACGAGCGCTGTAACCCACGCGCAAGGTCAGGTAGCTCCACTCCCACAGCATCCAGCGCAGTTTGCGCAAGTGCGGCGCTGCGGGTTTGACGTGTTTGTGCGCCTTGCAAAACGCCGACACGGTGGTGCGAAAGGCTTTGAACGCCTCACCCTTGTCCATCAGGATCTTGCGACCCAACAAGTCGAGTGCCTGGATGCCGGTCGTGCCCTCGTACAACATCGAGATGCGTGCGTCGCGCACGTTCTGCTCCATGCCCCACTCGCGCACGTAGCCGTGTCCACCAAACACCTGCAGGCCGTGGTTGGCGGCCTCGTAGCCGGTTTCGGTCAGAAAGGCCTTGGCAATCGGTGTCAGGAATCCGAGCACCTGGTCAGCGTGCTCGCGTTCTTCGGCGCTCTTGCCGTGCTCGACGAGGTCCGCCTGAACCGCGAGGTAGTAGATGAACGCGCGGCCGCCTTCGGCGATCGCCTTCTGTGTGAGCAGCATGCGCCGCACATCGGGGTGAACAATGATCGGGTCGGCGGCCTTCTCCGGCGCCTTCGTGCCCGAGAGCGACCGCATCTGCAGACGCTCGCGCGCGTACTCGAGTGAATTCTGAAACGCCCACTCGGCGTGTGCGACGCCCTGCAAGGCCGTGCCGATGCGTGCGAAGTTCATGAAGGTGAACATGCACTTCAGACCTTCGTTCGGCGGCCCGATCAGGTAGCCGATCGCGCCGTCGAAATTGAGGGCTGCAGTCGCGTTGCCGTGAATGCCCATCTTGTGTTCGATCGAGCCGCACGTGACGCCGTTGCGCTCGCCAACCACCCCGTCCGCGGCCAAATTGAATTTCGGCACGATGAACAGCGAGATGCCCTTGACCCCTTCCGGGGCGTCGGGCAGCCGGGCCAGCACGATGTGGACGATGTTGTCCGCCATGTCGTGTTCGCCGGCCGATATGAAGATCTTGTTGCCGAACAGACGGTAACTGCCGTCGTCCTGCGGCTCGGCGCGGGTGCGCAGCAGTCCGAGGTCGGTGCCGCAATGCGGTTCGGTCAGACACATCGTGCCGGTCCATTCCCCCGACACGAGTTTCTCGAGGTAGGCTTTTTTCTGCTCGTCGCTGCCGTGGGTCTCGATCGTGTAGGTCGCGCCGTGCGAGAGCCCGGGGTACATGCTCCACGCCCAGTTGGCCGTTCCGATCATCTCGGACAGCGTCATGCCCAGCGACGACGGCAGGCCCTGGCCGCCCCAGTCCTCCGGGTGCGCCAGCGACGGCCAGCCGCTCTCGATGTAGAGCTGGTAGGCCTCCTTGAACCCCTCGGGCGTGATGACATCGCCACCTTGGCGCCATTCGCAGCCCTGGGCATCGCCGGTCTGGTTGAGGGGGGACAGCTCCCGCTCAGCGAACTTGGCGCCTTCGTCCAGAATGGCGTCCACGGTGTCGGCGTCAGCCGCCTCGCCCGCGGGAAACGTGGCGTAGTGGCTCTGCAGGTCAAGAACGTCGTTGAGGACAAATCGGATGTCATCGAGCGGAACGCGGTAGCCGGGCATGGCAGCCTCTGCACAGGGATTTCGATAGCCTAAGGATCGGCAAAGACGCCCAACTCTGCAATGGCGTTTCGGCGCACCGTTTTGGCTTTTTCGCTCACAGCCGCTCGCATGGCGAGCCTCCCCACCCATTTCGCCATCGGATACTACTTTTACCGGCTCGGACGCGGCAGCGCATGCGACCCTTCGGACCCGCGTTCGAACCAGCGCTCGCTGCGTTCCACAGCCTGCCACAACGCCGACCACGGGGCCGATCGGCTGACGCGCTGCACCCGATCGTGGCCGAGCGCGGGCGTCGCCTCGCTTGCCGTGTCGACCAGCCACACCATCGGGTACCGCAAACCCCGAGCGAGCAACTGCGCGTCCAGCGCAGACAGTGCATTGCCCTGTGTCCCGATGTTGCCGATCACGGCGAGCACGCGTTGAGTCCAGCTCGACTGCAGCACCGCGCTGGCCTCCGCCGTCGACCGCGTGGCGTGGGTGCCCAAGCCGCGCATTCGCAAGGCGTCGGCCAGGCGCTCGATCGACGGGTCCGACGCAATCAGCAACAGGCTCGCACGGTTGGCAACCCGGACAAGTGCCTTGTCCACACAACGCAAGAACGGCCCGCTGTCGAGCAGCGGCTCACGTTGACTCCCCGCCGCCTTGTCGGCACACCCTGCATCGCGCCGCAGTGCGTCGAGTGAAACCACGCGCGTGCCGGACACGATGGTGCGCCACTGCGCGCGCAAGGCATTGTCAATTGTGAGCACGTCACTGTCCGACAGAACCAGCGCGTCAGGTGGCTCCGCCGTCACCGCCTCGATCGCGGACCGCACGTCTGTCACCGACGTGACAGTGTGCCCGGCGAACTGCAGTGTCGCGAAAAGGCTTCGAGCGCCGTGGTCACCGCCGACCACCACCAGGCGCAGAGACCTCATCGCTTCCTGACCTGAGCGTGCGGAAATCCTGCCGGGTGTGGTGCCAGAGCGGTATCGTCAGCGTCGGCGGTGTCGCGCGCAGCAACACCGGAACAGATCGTGAGGGTCGGGCTTGGAGATAGCCTGGGCATAGGGAGATCAGTCGTAACCACATGCCCGTCAAGCGTCGGCCATCAGCCCTCAATCGACAATGGCAAGACGGCGCGTTGTGTTGTCATTTTCGCTCATTCGCTGACGGCCACCTTCACGCTCTTGCGGTATCGCCCTGGCGCCTGGCCACTCCACCGGCGAAACGCCCGATTGAAATCCGCCGGGTTGTCGAAGCCACAGCGCAAGGCGATTTCCTTGAGTGGCAACCCGGTGCTGGCAAGGTAGCGCATGGCTGCGCCGCAACGGTGCTGATCCTTGATCTGTTGCAAGCTGGTGCCCTCGTCGGACAGCCTGCGCCGCAAGGTCGCGGGTGAGATGTGAAGGCGGTGCGCCACGTCGGCACCCGTGGGGAGTTTGTTGCCCCCGCTTTGCGACAGCAGGGCCACCACGCGGCTGTGCCAGGTGGTGGCGGCCCGTCGTGGGCTCAGCAGGGTCGGCATGGCGTCGCCGAGGAACCGGTTCAGATCAACCTCGTCGCGCACGATGGGCCACTGCAGAACGGCTCCCGGGCACTCGACCGCATCGCATGCGGCACCGTAGACCACATCGCAGTCGAAGAACGCCTGATGCAAGTCACGCCGGCGCTCCGCGGATCGCAGCCGCACGCGTTCGACCGGCAGGGTCTGTCCGAGCAACCAGCTGATCAGGTTGATCCAGATCAGCAAGGTGTGGGGCGCTTGCAGAACACCGCTGCCGTCGTCCGGCGCGCGATCCGCGGTCTCGAACGGCCGCATCTCGATGCGGACGCGCTCGCCCACAGGGCGCACGATCGGCTTGTACTGGTAACCGACAGCGACCTCCATGAAGTCGGCGGCGCGTTGGATCGCCTTGCCGAAGGATTCGCAGTAGAGCACGCAGAGACACAGCATCCGGAAGCTGCCGTTCGGCACGCCTTGGCCGAGCAACCCGAAGGATTCATCACCCACCAGCCACAACGCGCGCTGGTAGATGCGGCCGAACTGCAGCGGCGTGAGGTCGGTGCCGGCGGCCCACTCGGCCGGGTCGATGTCCGCGCCCGACAACACCTTCGACACGCCGTGGCCCCGACTGACGCACGCGTCAACGAGCAGTTCGGCGTAGTGGCGGGGGAAGCTGCCGGGGTTCACGCGACGGGCTGGGCTCAGACCACGAAAAGCTCGGCGCCGCGGTCGACGGATTCGAGCACGTCGGCGAGGGTCGCCGCCGACGACAGCCGCTGCACCCGCGGGGCCTTGGCGGCCGGCCGGTCGGTACCTGCCGGGTCGCCGACGGAAATCAGCGGCAGTGCCATGCCGAACTCGTCGAGGCGGGCGTCGAGCTCGTCGAGCGCCTGCCCACCGAGGCGGAACGGGCCAACGACCGCTGAGACTTTCTCTCCGACGGACGAGGTCACGATTTCGGCGGCGGCGTCGAGGTCTTCCGCCCGCAGCACCTGGTAGCCGCGGTGGCGCAGCGCCTGGTGCAGGTCGCGGACATCGGCTTCAGGCCCGACCAACAACACTTCGAACTCGCCCGCGACTCGACGCAAGACCTTGTCGAGGCGACTGATGCCGCTGGGCTTCTCGAGCAGGTCGGCGTGCATGACCTGACGGTTCGAGCGCCGGTCGATGTCACCCATGAAGGCGGTGGCAAACACGATGCAGGCCTGCGGCGAGATCTCACGCAATCGCGGGTAGACGTCGAGCCCGGACAGGCCCGGCATCCGCAGGTCCAGAAAGATCAGGTCGTATTGTGTGCTCGACGCCATCTCCATGGCGGCGTCGGCGTTCGGCGCGTGCGCAACGCTGTGGCCGTAGAAGCGGATTAAATCCCCAAGTCCCTCTGCGAAATCCGTGTCGTCGTCGACCAGAAGCACAGACAAAGACTTCATCTGAGTGAAAACCCGTGTGCCCGATTTTTGGTCATTTTATACCAAATTCTCTCTCAACCGCACGCCGATGCCAGGACGTTCGGCCACATTTTGTGCACCATGCTGCACATTTGAGACACGCAGCGCGGTGCGGTCGCTGAGCGCGCCGGCCACACGGTGACGGCGCGTGCCGAACCGCGTTGCCGCGGCACGGTGGCGAGCTGCCGCACCGCGCCACGACTCAAGCGCTGCCGGCACGGTACAAAAAGTCGGGTGGCGGGGCAATGCCCCAAAAGTGGGATGGTGTAGTCGACATGCCGTTCGAACTACACCCCGGGCTTGCAGTATACGACGGCCTCGGCAGCTGACACTGCCATGACGTGCAGCACAGTCGGGCGGGTGGATGCGCTAGACTTCGGGGTTTGAACAGACCGAGACGGCGATACCGCCGCCTCGGCGCGCACTCCAGGACCCGATTGTGTCATCTCGAAACGCGAAAATCATTGCAACCCTGGGCCCGGCAACCTCCACCCGTGCCGACATCCTGGCCCTGGCGCAGGCGGGTGTGAACGTGTTCCGAGTGAATTTCAGCCACGGTTCACACGACGACCACCGCGAACGCGTTGAAGCGATCCGCTCGATCGAAACCGAGGTCGGACACCCGCTGGGCGTGCTGATGGACCTCCAGGGCCCCAAGCTGCGCGTCGGCGTGTTCCGCGATGGCCCGGTCGAACTCGCCGAGGGCGCGCCTTTCGCGCTCGACCTCGACACCGCACCGGGCGACGCCACGCGCGTCAACCTGCCCCACCCCGAGATCTTCGCGGCGCTGAACCCGGGCGACCGGCTGCTGCTGGACGACGGCAAGGTCAAGCTGCAGGTCGTGTCCTGCGGTCCCGACCACGCCGAGACCCGCGTTGTGGTCGGCGGCAAGCTGTCCGAACGCAAGGGCGTCAACGTGCCGGACGCCACGCTGAACATCTCGCCTGTCACCGACAAAGACCGACGCGACCTCGAGTTCGGCTTGTCCCTCGGCGTCGACTGGGTGGCGTTTTCCTTCGTTCAGCGGCCCAGTGACCTCGAGGAGGCCCGCGCGCTGGTCGGCGACCGCGCCAAGATCATGGCCAAACTCGAGAAGCCCCAGGCCATCGAGAGCCTCGAGCAGATCGTCGATCTTTCGGATGCGGTGATGGTGGCGCGCGGCGACCTGGGCGTCGAGCTGCCGCCTGAGAAGGTACCCCCGGTGCAGAAGCGCATCGTGCGCTACAGCCGCCTGACCGGCAAACCGGTGGTCATCGCAACGCAGATGCTCGAGTCGATGATCGAGTCGGCCACGCCGACCCGGGCAGAGACGAACGACATCGGCAACGCAATCTACGACGGTGTGGACGCCGTGATGCTCTCGGCCGAAACCGCCGCTGGCAAGTACCCGGTCGAGGCCGTCGAGGTCATGGCCCGGATCATCAGCGAGGTCGAGCAGGACCCCCACTACCAGGAGCTTGTCGACCGGGCGCAACCGATACGTCAGCGGCGCGCCGCCGACGCGATCGCCGCCGCGTTGAGTCGCGTCGCCGAGGTGATGCCCGTGGCCACCACCGTCTGCTACTCCGACTCCGGTGCAACCGCCCTCCGTTGCGCACGGGAGCGGCCGCACTCGCCCATCCTCGGGCTCACGTGCTACCCGGTTACGGCGCGCATGATGACCGTGGTGTGGGGCGTGAGGCCTGCCTTGTGCGAGACCATCGACAGCGTCGACTCGATGGTGTCAGTCGCCTGTTCAGCGGCGCGCGACGAAGGCTATGCCGAGGTGGGCGACGCCATCGTGATCACCGCCGGGATGCCCTTTGGTGAACCGGGTCGCACGAACCTGCTGCGGATCGCCCGCGTCCCCTGAGGGGGACACGGGTCCGCGCAGTGGCTCAGCAACCGGCCTTGACGAGGTAGAGCTCGAAGACCGACACCGGCAGGTTGTCGATCACCTCGCCCACCACCCGACCGTCCGTGACCGGCTGGGCCGTTCGCATGACGGCGACGGCGTTGGCCGCCGCGGCCTCAGCGCCGCGTCCGCTCGGCAGTGCAATGCGAGCGATCGCGTTGTCGCGACGCGCGAGCGTGCCTGCCAGCGCGCGCAGTTGCTCGGCGCTGCCCGCGCTCAGTTCGCCTGCGCTGTTGAACGCGAGCGACTTCAGCGGTCGACTCAGAGGCGGACAGATGCCGGTTTCTTCGGCTTGCGCCGGGGCGGCAGTTGCAGCTGGCGCGGGGGTCGGCTCGGGTGTCGCATCGACCGCAGCCACCGCGACGGTGTCGTTTGCAGCCTCGGTTTCGGGTACCGCCGCTTCGGCTTCGGCTTCGGCTTCGGTTTCGGCGTCGCTGTCAGCCTGGACGAGCACAGGCTCGGCCGCGTCCTCCGCCGCCGTCGACGCCTCCGGGGTCGACTCGGTTTCAACCAACACGGATTCGAGTGGCGCGCTTGAAGCCGTCTCTGTCGACGCCTCGGCCGGTGTCCGGGTCGACGGCGCATCCAGCGCCACCACCGCCGGCGTCTCGGGCGTGCTGACCGCAATCGCCTCGACCGGCGCCGGGCTCAATGTCGCGGATTCGCCTTCAGCCACCGCGGGCGCGGCCGGCAGGTACTGCGCCGAGTCCGCGGTGTCCGCGTCGCCACTGAGTGTGTCGGGCGCCAGCGCCTCGGCGTCCGGGCGACCGCCGAAATAGGCCAACAGGGACAGCGTGGACTGCTTGTAGCCCTGCGCGCTCTGCGCGTGGTCCAGGCGCAGCGCCCAGCGCCCCTTGCCGCGCAATTGGATGCCGACATTCGCCCGTGCCTCGACGTCCTCGCTGCGCGAGGTCGGCGGTTCGTCATCGAAGGATGCGCCCTTCACACCGAGGCCGACGTAGGCGTTGAACGGAGCCTCGACGTCGGCCATCAGCCGCTCGAGACGGAGGTTGTAGGTGCTGAAATCGCCCCCCGCTCCGCCGTCTTCCTGCTGTTCGCACTGAGCGGCACCGAGCGCCCACAGCCACTGCGGGCTGAAGTGGTTGCCGACGGACAACTCGACCAGATCACAGCGGTCCACCGCGTCGGCGCGCGCTTCGCCGCCGCCGAGGGAGGCGTACCAACTGGGGTAGAAGACGGCGTAGGTGATGTCTTCACCCAGCGTAGGCAAGCGCCAGCCGTTCTCGGTTTGCATCACGTAGCGGGCGCTGAGGGAGGTGGCTGCACTGGCGGGTGGCACGGCAGCAATTGACGCGACCAGCGCGGCAAAAAGGGGTAGCGGGCGCAGGGTTGTCATGGTCTTCCCGTCTTGTCGAAGAGGTCACAAGTCTGCTCGATCGACCCGAAGGAAAGTGCGAACCGGTGCGCAATTCGGTCGAGCAGCCGCAGTCTTGCCCAGACTAAATCGGGACGGGATGCACACGCACGGGTTTTCTCAACGGCGGGAAAAGTGCGAAAAACCGCACGAAATCAATGGGATCGAATGCGAAACAATCGACACAGCCGTGCTCTGGATGTGAAACAGCGAGCTCGCAGATCGAAGCGGGCTATCGGGCCGGTCACACCTGAAGCACCGCACATACCGACGACACCGCGTCGGTCTCGGCGCCCCGAACGACGCCACTCAACGCGGTGGCATCGGGTTTTCGCAGTACTCGACGAAGTCCGCGCCGGTCAACGGGCGGCTGAAGAAATACCCCTGCACGATATCGCAGCCGATGCGGTTGACGTGGTCGAGTTGGGTCTTGGTCTCGACGCCCTCGGCCACCAGCGTCAGATCGAAATCACGCGACAGGGACGCGATCGCGTTCATGACCGGCGACACGCTGTCCTCGTCGGTCAGTTCGGTGATGAAGGCCCTGTCGATCTTGATCTCGTCGAACGGCAGCGCGCGCAGGTACTGGAGCGAGGAGTAACCTGTGCCAAAGTCGTCTATCGACAACGCGAAGCCGAGCTCCTTGAGCCGGTTCAGCAACCGCTGGCTGTCCTCGAGGCTGTCCATCATCAGGCTCTCGGTGATCTCGAGCTTGATGCGGCTTGGGTCGGTGCCGTGGCGTTCCACGATGTCGTGCAGGGACTCGACGAAATTTTTGCTGTGGAGCTGCTTGATCGACATGTTGACCGCGATCTGCAGCCCCGGTACACGGCTCTCGATCTGCGCGAGAAATTCACAGACGCGCTCGATCGCCCAGGCGCCGATCTCGATGATCGACCCGGTTTCCTCGGCCACTTCGATGAACTTGCCCGGCGGAATCGAACCCATCTTCGGGTGGTTCCAGCGCATCAGGGCTTCTGCGCCGACGGTCTTCTGCGTCTTGGCGCACACCTTGGGCTGGTAGGCGAGGTAGAGCTCGTTGCGCTCGATCGCGTGGCTCAGACCGTCTTCGATCTGGAGCTTTTCACGCGTGGACGCGTTCATCTCGTGCGAATAGAAACCGATTGCATGGTCACCCGGCGTCGATTTCGCGTGGTAGGTCGCGATCTCGGCTTTGCCCAGCAGGTCCTGGCCGTTGAGGCCGTCCTCCGGAAACACCGCAATGCCGACGGTACAACGCTGGTAGTGGTTGTCGCCTGCCACCTGGAAGGGCTGGGCGTTGTTGGCGTCGATCAGGCGACGGGCCACGGCAGCGATGTCATCGGGCGACGTGATGTCCGTGACCAGCAGGCAGAAAGTGTCGCTGCCGAATCGGCAGATGTTGGTGCGGTAGGCGTCGGGCACCTCGTGGCCGACCACGTCGTGGTCGCGCGAGAGCATGTAGAGCCGTGAGGCAAAATCGGCCAGCAACTTGTCACCGCAGGCCGGTCCGTGGGCGTCGTTGACGCGGCGGAAGCGGGTCAGGTCGATGTGCAGCATCGCACAGCGTTTTTTCTGTTCGAGGTGCTTGGCCAGCGCGCGGTCGACCTTCTCCTGGAACAAGCGTTTGTTGGGTAGCCCCGTCACCCCGTCGATGTAGGCCAACTGGTGCTGAAAGGCACGCGCGATCAGGATGTTTCGCAGCCGCAGCACGAATTCGCTCTCGTCGACCGGCTTGGCAAGAAAATCGGTCGCGCCGTACTCGAGCGCCCGCAGGCGGTTGGGGGCGTCGGTCGACGACGTCAGTACCACCACAGGCGTGTGCCGCAGCTCCGGCGTGTTTCGCACCCCCTTGAGCACGTCGAAGCCGGTCACGTGCGGCATGTTGAGGTCGAGCAGCACGCAGTCGGGCTTGTGGCCCGCGATGGTGTCGTGTGCCTCGCGGGAATCGTTCACGGCGACGATGTTCTGGTAACCCGCGTCCTCGAGGTAGGCAACGAGGATCTCAATCAACAACGGGTCGTCGTCGACGATGACGATTTTCGCGTTCGCGACGAAGCTTTCGATCAGGTCGTCGTTGATCGCTTCGCGTTGGTCGATCGACGGCTTGCTCGTGGTCGGCAAGCGTGCGCCGGGCCGCTCGGGGTTCATGCTGCTCTGTCTTGCGCCTCGGTTGTCATAACGGGTCGAATGCCCTGAAGCGTCGGCAACACGTCGATCGCACCCGCGAGGTCGTCAGCGAGCAAACGCTGCTCCATCTCGGCGGCGATCTCCGAAATCTTCATAAAGCCCATCGAGCCGGATGTGCCCTTGATGCGGTGCGCCAGTTGGCGCGCCGCGTCGCGGTCGGCTGCATCCAGCAGTGTTGTCAAGCTATCGACTGTTGCTTGATGTTCTGCAACGAATTTTTCCGCAATGCTGCGAATGCGTTCATTTTTGGTGCTCAAGGCACAGACATCGACGGTCGGGGCCTCAGCGGCCTCCTCCAAAAGACCAAGGCCGTCGCCCTCGCCTGTCGCCGCCGGTGCCTCGGGCTCGGCGGCCTGGACGAACTCCGCCTCACCGAGGTAGCGCTGCAACACGGTGTTGAGGGCTGGCAGTTCGACCGGTTTGGTCAGGTAGTCGGTAAAACCGGCTGCCACGACCTTCTCGCGCATGCCCTTCATCGCGTCGGCGGTCAGCGCGACGATCGGCAACTCACAGCCGTCGCGGCGCACCGTGTCCACGAGGCCGTAGCCGTCGAGCACCGGCATGTTCAGGTCACTGAGAACAATCTGGTAGTCACCCTCCGCTATCGCCTCGACCGCCAATTGGCCATTCTCGACGGTGTGAACCGTCAAGCCCCGCTCCTCGAGCAGCACGGTCAGGAGCACGCGGTTTTCCTCGGCGTCGTCGGCCACGAGCACCGGCTGGCCGGCGAACACCGGCACCATCGACGCCTGGGCCGCGGCGAGCTGGCGCGCGTGCCGCACGGTGTCGAGGTCGGTGATGCGCTCGTCGGACAGCGCCTCGGCCCGCACGGAGACGGTAAAGGTCGAGCCCTCGCCCATGACGCTCGAGACCTCGATGTCGCCGCCGAGTGCGTTGGCGAGTTTGCGCGAGATCGAGAGGCCGAGCCCCGTGCCGCCGAAGCGGCGCGTGGTCGAGGTGTCGGCCTGGGTAAACTCCTGAAAGACGTTGCCCGCCTGCTCGGGTGTCATGCCGATGCCGGTGTCGTGGACACTCACCGAGAGCGTCTGCAGCGCCTCGTCGTAGCGGGCCACCAGGCGCACGCCACCCTCCTCGGTGAACTTGATGGCGTTGCCCACCAGGTTGGTGATGATCTGCTTGAAGCGCACCGGATCGGACGACACCTCGGCCGGAATCGCCCCTTCGATCGATGCGGTCAGGCCGACCGATTTGCTGTCAGCACGGTCGCGCAGCAGGTCTTCGACATCGATCAGCAGCAGGCAGGGGTCGATCGGCAGCAGCTCGACTTCGAGCTTGCCGGCCTCGACCTTGGACAGGTCGAGGATGTCGTTGATCAGCGTCAGCAAGTGGTTGCCGCTGCGGCTGATGGTGTCGAGGTACTGCTGGTACCGCGCGTCGTTCGAGAACGCCGAAGACTTCATGACATCGGCGAAACCCAGCACCGCCGTGAGCGGCGTGCGGATTTCGTGGCTCATGTTGGAGAGGAAATCCGACTTCGCCTGGTTCGCGATCTCGGCTCTCTCGGTCTGCTCGATCAGCTCACCCTGGATGCGCTCGATCTCGGTGACGTCGTTGAGGCTGACGAGCGTGCCGTCGGTGCTGCCGGTGTCCGAGACGATGGCCGCGCAGTTGACGATGTAGGAATTGAGGCTGCCGTCGGCCGCTGCAATGCAGAGGCGCTCACCGGATTGCAAGCCGCGTTCGGGGTGCCACGGCAGGTCTTTCGCTGCCACCGGCTCACCGTCACCGGACAGCCACGGTATTGCGGTGTAGGAGCGCCCGAGCAGCTTCTGCGACTCGGATTGCGCCACCTGCTCCATGCTGCGGTTGACGAGGCGGATCTGTCCCCCCTTGTCGATCAGCATCAGGCACTCGACGAGCTTGTCGAGCGCGTCCTGCACGCGGTCCGGGATCGCCTGACTCGGGTCGAGCTGCTTCAGCACGCGACCGAGGAAGAAGTAGAACACCATGAAGCACGACAGCGAGATCGCTGCGACCTGGAAGTAGGTGTAGCTCACGGTGAAGTAGCCCCCGACATCGAGCGCGTGTGGCTGGTATTCGATCTCAACACTGCCCCAGAGGGTCGGACCGGAGTACACCGGTCGGCTCAGATACGCGGTCTGCGTCGGCGCAAAGCCGGGCGGTTCGTAAAGCACCGTGCGGTCGCCCTGGCGCACCAACACACCGCGCGGCGGGGCCTCTTCACTCTCGAGCATGGCTGAAACCACGTTGCGGATATCGCCGTAGCGCGACGAGGACACCAACAACGACACCGAGGTCGCCACCGAGTCGGCGAGCGTGTTCATCGACCGGCTTTGCACCGCCTCGCGATCCGGCAACACCTTGAAGGCGAGCCCGACAACCAGCATGCAGGTCACGATCGACGACAGGGCCAGGGCGATGTAGAAGCGCGTGCTGAGTCGGAGAAATCGCATGGGTTACTTTCCTTCGGTCAATTCGTTCAACGACTTGTCGTCGTCTTCATCGCGTCCGTCCTGGGACCCGGCCACGCTGTTCAACACCGGCAGGGGGTCAATGTTGCGCCACGCCGGCAGCGCCGAGAGCACTGTGCTGAGCAGGAAGCCGCTGCGCGCCAGCCAGAGCAGGTAGCCAAGCGAGAACCCGGTGGCGGCGGTCGCCGTGGTCACGGCCGGCGTGACTTCGAGTTGTGACTCCACACCGTTTACCGAGCTTGGGCCGATGCGACGCCAGTCCACCAGCGCGCCCGTACTGGGGTTGTCCGTGTTATCGAGGATGTTGTTGAGCGACAGGCCCGCGAGGCCCGCGATCGAACTGACACTGACGGGCGACCCGGCGAAGCCGATTGCCCTGTCGGTTCCGGCGCCCGCTTCAAAAGTCAACACATTGACGTCGACCGCACTGACCGCGTCCGCGGTGGCTCCGGTTGCGACGGCGCCGACCTCGGCGCCGCCACCCCAGAGCGCCGCGAAGCCCTCGGCCAAGGTGTTCAACGCGCCCTCACCGGCGGCATCCTCCGGCAATGCGGTGTCACCGCCCTCACCGGTGTCCGCCGCGTCCTCACCCTCCCCCTCGCCACCAGGGGCGTTGGACGTTTCACCGTCCGGGTCGGTCGTATCGCCGCCACCGGTGTCGGGTGGAGTGTCTGGCGAAGACCCGGGCGCTCCCGGCTCGGTGCCACCCGTGTCACTCTCTAGCACCACGATGCGGTACACCTTGGTGATCGACTGATCAGCGGTATCGGTGACCTTGACCGAAAAACGGTGGTTGCCCACGTCCGACGCCGTGGCGTTGATCGTCAGCTCGCCGGTGTTGGGGTCAATGCTGAAAAACGGCTCAGCGCCCTTGTCGATCTCGAAGGTCATTGGCCCTTCGTCGCTGAATTGCGCGCCAAGGTCGGCCTGATCCGGCACACCTGCGTTGACCAGGACCTGCTGGTCACCGCCGAGAAACTGCGGTGGGTTGTCCGGCGGTGCGACCTGAATACCGACCCGGGCGATGGTGGTGTTGCCAGCCGCGTCACGCGCCTGGTAGCGGAAAAAATCGTTGCCTTCGCTGACCCCATCGTGCTGGTACTGGAAGGTCCCGTCGGCGTTGAGCGTCAGCGTGCCCTTGCCTGGCCCCTGCACCAATTCGGCAATCAGCGTGTCACCGGTGTCGAGATCGCTGTCGTTCGCAAGCACCGAGGTCACGCCACCGACCAGCACCGCACGGGAAGCGCCGTGGTCGACCCGGATCAGGTCGTCGTTGGCGATCGGGTCGTTGTCGTTGACCGGGTTGATGGTGATCGACACCACGGTTTCAGAGGACTCTGCCAACCCGTGTTGGTCCGTGGCCGAGTAGCGGAACGCGTCGCTGAAATTTTCACTGCCGTCGTGCGTGTAGCTGAAGGTGCCGTTGGCGTTCAGCGTCAGCGTGCCGTGTGCCGGCGCCGTGTGCAACACCGCGGTGATGGTGTCGCCGTCCGGGTCCGAGTCGTTCTCCAGCACGCTTGTGCCAGCGCCCGGCGGAGGCGTCCCGGCGAATACCATATCAAGCTCAGTCTGCGTGCCGCCCTCGTCGACCGAGATCTCGTCCGCCTGCCCGACCGGCTCCCCATTTGCCGTGATGTTGATCGTGACCGTCATCCAGGTCGCGTTGTCGGCCGCATCGAGCACGCGGTAGGTAAACTGGTCCGTGCCCCCGCCGAGTGCGCCGTCGTGCGTGTAAACGAAGGTGCCGTTGCCGTTCAACACCACGGTGCCCTTGGTCGCCTGGAGGACAAGCTCTGCGCGCAGGGTGTCGCCGGTATCGACGTCCGAGTCATTGGCAAGCACGCTCGTCGCGCCGCCGTCCAACACGGTTTGCGTGCCGGCGTAGGCCACGCTCAGGGTTTCGGTCACGGCGTTCGGCGCGTTCTCGTTGAGCGGGTTGATGGTGATGTTGACGGTGCCGGGCGCGAGCGCCTGGTCACCGTCTGCGTCCTGCAGGACGTAGGTGAACGAGTCCGAGAAGTTCTCCGAGCCGTCGTGTGTGTACGAGAACGTGCCGTTGGCATTGAGCGTGAGCGTGCCGAAACTGGGGTTGGTGTTCGACACCACGGACAAGGTGCCGTCGCCGTCGGTGTCATTCGACAACAGACTGTTGTTCAGCGTCGCCGTCAGTAGGGCCGAATCGCCTTCGTCCACCGTGATCGCGTCGTCGACCGCCACCGGGCGCGAGCCAATCACCACACCACTGGCGTCGAGCGCCACCGTGGCGGTCGAGGTGTCGGTCCAGAGTACCGCGCCACCGGCCGTCGCGCGGTACGCCGAACTGAGCTGGTAGGTAAAACTGTCGTTGGTGTTGGTTGCGGTATTCTGGATATACGAGAACGACCCATCGCCGTTGACGGTGGCCGTACCGACAGCGCCATCGGTCACCAGTGACCAGGTGTGCGTCACCGTGGGGCTGGTGGTGAAGGTGTCGTTGTCGGAGAGCGGTGCCGTCCCGAGCACGCTCGAGTCGACGCTGATCAGGTCGGGGTCAACCACGTAGCTGTCGCCCGATGCTCCCGACGCACTGTCTTCATAGTGTCTGAAGAATATCGTCGAGGTGAGCGTGTTGACGACCGGATCGGTCGTTCCATGGCCAGCCAGGTCGCGCACGTACAAGTTGCGGATCTGACCGTCAAACGGGCGCGTAAAGTAGGTGAAGATATTCGGGTTGTAGATGTCATTGCCAACCCGAAAGTCCCCGCCCTGGAAATCCGTACCACTCACATCCAGCGAACGCTCCAGGTTGCCGTCAACATAGAGGTGCGCCATTCCGGCGGTGTCGACAACCAGGCTCGCGGAGTGCCAGACGTTCTCAGCGAACGAGCTTTTCAACTCGAAAAACAAATGCGGTCCGCCTGTCAGCTCGGCCTTGGTATCGGGCAGATCGCCGCTGTTGCCCATGTGGGCGATCAGGTAGTTCTTGTTGTCGTCGAGCTGGTCGATGTACATCGTGATAGAGCCCGGGTCAGCAGCTGCGCCGACGCTCCAAATCAGGTCGTTGTCGCCGTCATCGATGTCTGTCGGCAAGAACTCGACATCGACACGAAATGCGTCAGGAAAGTCAAACGCCCCGTAGTCCGGGCCGTTGTTTGACGAGGTAAACGAGGCACCTTCGCCGTTGTTACTCAACGTCATCGACCCGTCAGACGGGGTGATGTTGTTGACCAATTCCTGCTCACTGGTGATCAGCGGCAACGCGAACACGTAGCTCGCGTCAATCTCGCGGACATCGACAGTCGCAGTGTCCTGGAGATTGGTCGAAAACGGGTCTGATGATGCTGTGTAGTTGTACGACAGCGTGTTGGCCGACGACAGCTCTAGGTCACCGGATGACGGCGACGAGAACCCCGTGATGGCCAGGGTGTCGCCATTCTGATCACTGTCGTTGGACAGCAGCGTGGACGTTGCCGTCGACGCGGGGCCACTGGTCAGCAGCACGACATCGTCCTGCACGTTCGGCGCATGGTTGATACGGAGGTTCCACCGTACGTAGTTGTCGTACGTACCTGTACCGTCGGCTTGCTGAAAACGGACAGAATCGCTGGTGGCTGTGCCTCCACCGACAGTCGAGACATAGCTCACTTCGCCGTTTTGCACCTGGGTACCGGTGACGGTGTCCCCGATATTGACCGCGCTACCATTGAGCTCGACGGTGCCCTGCGTCGGCGCGTCGAGCAACACCCAGCGATCCAGCCCCGACTCGGCCTGAAATTCGGATACGACGATCACACCGTTGGCGGCGACCGTGTAGCTTTGTTCGACAGTGGAACCATCACCCACTGCGGCGGGAAACACGCGCGCGACGTCGTTGTCGTCGGCCACGTCGTCGCCGAACGGCAGCAGGTCTGCCGAGTACAGCAGACGGGTTTCGAGCACTTCGACATCAACGCGCGACACAGCCACGGGCGTCCTCCAGTCAGTCGAAGGACACTTGGCAGCGCACCCCGCCCGGGATGCGCAGGTCGGCGTTCGCGAGGGTCAGCTGGACACCGAAGGTGTTGCTCGCGGCGTCCGCAACCCGGTCGATCGAGGTCACGCGCGCGGTCTCGTCGAGGTCGGCGTCACCGGCCAGGATGCGCACCGGCACCTCCGCGCCCTCGCGCACCCGCGGCAGGTAGCTCAAGGGGGCAATGACACTCACGTGCAGCGGGTCGAGCCGTGCGATCTGCACGATCGGTTGACCCTCGAGGTACTCGCCTTCGTTCTTGTAGCGCTCGGAGATCACCCCGCTGATCGGCGTTTGAATCGATCGCCGCGCCAGCGCTGCACGCGCCCGGTCGAGCTCGAGCTGGTAGCGCCCCGCGCGCTCCCGCTGGTCCTTGAGCTGCAGACGCGAAATCTCGTACTCGGTTTCCACTTTGTCGAACTGCTGGCGCGACACCGAGGAGGTCTTCATCAGCGTGCGATTGCGCTCCAGCGTGCGCTGACCGTACTCGACACTCTGCTGCCGCAGTTCAAGCTGGGCCTGCGAGTTGACACTGTGCTCAGCGAGCTTGACGGCCGCGATTTCGAGGCTGCTCTCGAGCTTGGCGATGAAATCGCCCTGCTTGACCACGTCGTTACGGCGCACGAATACCGCGTCGAGCTGACCCGGTTCGGGTGCGCTCAGGTCGACGATCATGCTCGGTTCCACCAGGCAATCCAGCGGTGTGTCGACCGCCTCGTTGGCCGTGACCGACGTCGACAGCAGCAGTGACAGGCCGCCCAATACAGGCACGGTGAGGGGTCGAAGTGTGTGGGGGATTTTCATGGACTACCCATTCAACTGAGTTGAAAAGAAGGTGTGGCGCAACGCGCTCACGATTCGGCTGGCCACGGTGCTCGGGGCCAGGGTGTAGCGCACGACCACGCGTTGACCGCGCAACGCGCCCACGGCGGCGTGGTCGTGCAGTTGCAAACGCATGTCGACGTAGGCTGCGCCTGTCTCGACGCTGCGGTTCTCGGCGTCGGTGGCGATCTCACCGCCGCCGTTGCGGGTGAAGGCGTGGGCGAATCCGTCGGACACGGCGACCGGCGAGACGGAGCCAACCGAGGCTTGAAACACGCGTGGCGTGCGACCCGGCACCCAGACCGACACCGCGCGCAGGCCGTCGAGCACCGACTCGGCGGTCTCCTGACGCAACATGACACGCGCCATCAAGGCGTCGTCGGCGACCACCGTGCCGATGACCTGGCCCCGGCCGACAAACTGGCCAGGGGCGCTGCCTTCGGGCGCGAAAGACACAAGCCCGGGCGAACCGGCGCGGATCACCTGCTCAGACAACCGCGCCGACAAGCGCGCGAGCTTGTCTTGCGCGGCTGCGATGCCCGGCTGCAACTGTGCACTGGTCGCCCTCCGAGACGCGTCGGGGTGAAACTGCAAGCCGTGTTTCTCTTGTGTGCGCCGTGCCAGCGCGAGCGCCTGGCGGTCGTGTTCGCGCTGCGTATCAAAGGCCGTCTGTCGGGCAACAGGCTGCCCCGCTTCGACGCGTGTGCCGTCTTCGACCAGCCGGGTCAGTTCGCCGTGGGTGGTGCTGACGAGCTGGGCCTCGCGCGGCACCGTACTCACCCCCTCGGCGCTGGCGTAGTGGGGGAACGGCACGACGAACACGAGGATAGCCCCTGCGAGCACCGTCACGACTGCACGCAGTTGGCGGGGGGCGGACGGAAACAAGGTCGCCCGGTCGCGGACCGTCATGCGCGCAAACCCGAGCAGCGGCAAGACACCGGCTGAGCAGAGCAACAGCGAAGCCAGCGCAAGCCCGACCAAGGGGAAGTCAACGGCAAACCAGAGCGCGATGCCCAGGAGCACCGCCACCTTGAACGCCAGCGCAGCGACGCCATAGACGGCGTACAGCCGCCAGCGTCTGTCCAGCGACGCAGCAGGGCCTTGCGCGCCGAGCGCACGCCAGGCAAGGCGACGCAGGGTCTGTGTGGACTCGGCCTGCAAATTGGTGGTGCCGAGCAGGTCCTGCAGGATGTGGTAGCCGTCGAATTTCATCAACGGGTTGGCGTTGACGAACAGGCTCGCCGTGCAGGCGACGACCACGGCCGCCGCCAGGCCCGTGCGGAAGACACCGTCGGCGACCGATTGCCACAGCCACAGGCAGACGGCCGCGACCGCGAGTTCGGCGATGACGCCTGCAGCGGACACCGCGATGCGGTCGCGGCGGCGCGGCAGTCGCCAGGCATCGCTCGCATCGACAAAGGGCACCGGCATGAAGAAGAGAAAGTGGACGCCGCAGCGGTTCACGCGCCCACCCCGGCTGATCAGCACGCCGGCGTGCGCGGCCTCGTGAAGGCTTTTCATCACCGGCCAAACGACGCACACCGCCGCCATGAACTGCCAGGGCGTGAGCGACTGAGCGAGGTACTGCGCCATGGTCTCGCTGTTTCGCCACAGCAGCCACGGCAGGCTCAGCACCGCCAACAGCAGTCCGAGACGGCCCGCGGCACTGTCAACCACGGAGAACACCGGAGCGAGCGCGCGCAAGCCGGGTGTCGGGTCGCCGAGATCCCAGCGCAGCACGAAGGGGTTCAATACACGCTTGACACGGCGTGTGCGCGCGCGTGATTCGGACTGGTTGGCGGTGTCGGCGCTGTCGGCCGCCACCGGCGTCAACACGCCGGAGCGCGCCAGCTGATCGAGCAGCGCACGGTAGGCGGCAGGTGCCAGCTCGACACCGCGTCGCGAGATCTCGGTGTGACCGGCGTCCGCGGTGCGCGCCGTGCGGAACACCGACACCACGTGCGCAGCTTCGGCCGAGAGGCGGACCCGTCGGTCCGCGACCGGGTCATGCAGCAGCACACCGTGGCCGCCGTCGGCGTCCAGCGCGTCTGCACGCCAGGTGCTCAGGACCTGCCACGGCGTTGTGTGTGCGCGCTCCGCAGCCGACATCAGAGCACCCCCAGCCGCCAGAACAGCAAGTGGAGCGCACGCCGCGCATCCAGTGTCCACGCGGCCAACAGCGACATCTCGGCCGCGTCGAGTGCGGCGTAGCCGGTCATGCCCGGCAACACATCGGCGGGCAGGGAATCCGAATCGGCCTCGACGATGAAGACCGTGTCGTTGGCGTGCGTGGTCGCCACCGGCTTGATCAGTTGCGTGACCACACGGTGTTCCTCGCCGGGCTGAGCCGCGAGGACCATGCGACCGGTTACCGCGCCGTCGAGCCGCGCGATATCGGTGTCACGCACGTAGAGCCGGATCCGCTTGGGACCGGCCAGCACGGTTTCGAACAGGGTTTCACCGACGGCCACCGCGCCACCGAGGCGCTCGGTGAGGTCGCCCCGGGCCACCACGCCGTCGCGTTGCGCCCGCAAGGTGCTGCGCGCGATCTGCGTATCCACCGCGTCGCGCTCGGCCCGCACCTCGTCCTGACGGGCGCGTTGCACGCTGATCTCGCGCCGGTCCCTGCTGGCCAGCGCCGCGTGGTACAGCGCGTTGATGCGCTCGGACTCGGCTTGCCATTTGGCACGCTCGGCCTGCAGGTCGTCGGTGTTCAACACCGCCAGCACCTGCCCCGCCGACACCCGGTCGCCGGGGCGCACGTGGACCGATTCAAGGTAGCCGTCGCGCGGCGCGCCGACCACGCGGGGCGCCGCACCGATCACCTCGGCGTGCGCACGGACCGTGCCCGGTACGCTCACCGTGGCCGCAGCCATCAACCCGACCAGGGCCGCCAGCACCAGGGCATTGCGCAGCGCGTTGCTGCGCACCCGATGCCAGACAAAGGCCGGGGACAACAGGCGCAGCGCACGCGCGCTGACACCGCGCGCGGCCCGCTCGTGCCAGGCCAGCGTGGCACCGCAGCGGCGCACGGTGTCCGACCAGCTGCGGAAGGTGATGTCCGCGCACCCGCCGTCCTCCGGAAACTCGGCGATCAGCACGGCGCAGCCCTCGGCCGCGCGTGATGGCATGCCAACCGTCATGACGCGGTGACACCCGAATTCGGCAGCGTGTCGGCGGTGCTGTGTGCGGACCAGGCCGTCCGAGGCAGCGGGTGCCGGCGCGTCGAGCATGCCGACGGTCTTCGCGCTCTGGTAGAGGTACTCGCGCGCGACGCGGCGGCAACTGTGACACCACGCCGAGGTGTCGACCGGGCTGGCCTGCGCGCTGATCGCCCGCAGGCGCAGGCCGTGCGCACCGGCCCGGGAAAAATAGGCCACGCGGGGTGGTGCACCCTGCTCGGACGCGGCGCTCGCCAGCGTGTCGACCAGGATCTGGGCGGCGTGCGTGACGTTCGGTGCGCGATCGAGGCGACCCAACAGGCCAGCGCCGTCCGCGCGCTCGACGGCCGAGTCGCGGGTGTCGAGCCAGTGGATCGCGTGCGTGATCACGCGCTGCGTGGTGTCGGTGGCGGCGGGCGTCGCACCGGGCAGCACGCACCCGATCACCAGCGGTGTGCCCCTGCGGTCTCGCGCGGGCACTGCAAGCACGGTGGCCGAATCCCCCGTCAGGCGGTGTTCCACCGACACGCCCTCGGCGTGTGCCCGGGTGACCGCACGCGACACCGCGTCGCTAACCGCCGGCTGCGCCTCGGCGCCGTCAAGCCGCACCGGGCTGTCGGCTGCGAACGCAAACACCGAGATCGACACGCGCGGCCCGAGCAGGCCAGCCAGCCAGGCAGACCAGTCGGCCAACGCCGCCATTGCCTCGGCAGCCGGTTGCCGACGCGGCGAACCCTGCCGCTCGGCGTCGGCCGGCCTGGCGTCGAGTGCCACGGCCACGGTGTTGGAGTTGTCGGTGGTGTCGAGCGCCACAGCACGGATCCCGGGAGAAGGGCCCGCGCTGTTTGCACGGGCACGATCAGGTATCAGCAACTAGCAGGCCACGGGTTTGCACGGCGTCGCCGGGCGCCAAACCACAGCCCACTGGCCACCAGCCACGCCAGGCCGAGTGCGCCGCCACCCGACGAGGCCTTGCCCGCCGTGGGGACGCGCCAGGTGATCACGCCCTCGGCCGTGTTCTGGCCGTCCGACACCGAGAAACGGGTGCTCGGAATCGCGTCGCTCGGCACGCCGGAGATGCGCCCGGTCGCCCGGTCCAGTGTGAGCCCGAGCGGCAAGGCGTCCGCGGAAAACAGCACGCTCTGGCCATCGGGCTCAAACAACGCCAGGGTCAGGTCGATGGCGCTGCCCGGCTCGATGTCGACCGACAGCGCACTGGGCACCACCGGCGGGCTGTCGCTGCCACGCTGGCCCGCTTCGATCTGCACCAGGTGGCCCATCGACGGGGTGCCCGCGTCGTCGTAGGCGAACAGCCAATAGTTGCCCGGGATCAACACATTCGGGTTGGCCGGCAGGTCAACCTGGAACAGCCCGGGGTCAAGCGTGGTCGGCGTCAGCGGAATCCAACGCTGGTCTGTGTTGATTGCGTGGGTGACGCTGGAGAGCCGGACCAGAGCGAATTTCGGCTTGCTCGCCGTCGCGCTAACGCTGGCGTAGAGCGATTCGCCCGCATGCAGCGTGGCCGACACGGTGCCGAGTGCCGGCCGAACCGCGGCACTGCCGTCGGCCGCGTACAGGTACGGCGGCGTGAAGATCTGCGCCGTGCGGTGGTTCACGCCGCAGGTGCCGCAGAGGCCACCGCCACCACTCATGACGCGGCCGTCCTGCATCAGGATGGCCCAGGAGTGGTAGGTGCGCGGGGTGCTGACACTGTCGGCGGTGCGCCAGCGTTCGGTGTCAGGGTTCCAGATTTCACTCTCGTGCACGGCAAAGCGGTCGCTGAACAACTTGCCCCAGGCGTCGCCGCCCACCACCAGCACTTCGCCGTTGGGCAACACCACCGCGTTGTGCTGGACGCGCGCGTATTGCATGGATTCGACCGAGGTCACCACCGGGCTCGCACCCGAGACATCAACAGTCACGGCGGTTTCGGTGCCGCCAAGTGGATTGCCGAACTCACTGGTCACATCGGTGCGGATCGGGTCTGAGCCACCGCTGATCAGGATCTTGCCCGGCCGGTACATCACCGCCGCGCCGAACTGGCGGTTGCGCGCCATCTGCACGCCGGTGTCTTCGACGCTGCCGACCCCGTTGGCGTCGAACCAGTGCAGGGTCTGCGTCGGCCCGGTCTGGATGACGCGGCCGTCCGGCGCGACGTGCATAAAGGCGTACCACTGCATGTCGGCGACACCGGAAGTGATGAGACTGTTGGTCGCGTCCTGTTCGTTGCGTAGCGGCACCATGCTCGCTCCGGGAACTTCGGTCCAGACCGAGTTCGCCGGCGAGTAGCGCTCTGGTATCTCCTGGCCGCGACGCGCAAAGGTCGCGAAGGCGTCGCCGTCGGACAGCGTAAGCTGTGTGCCGTACCAACGTGCGTGGCGCATCGTGCCGCCCGACTCCCAGGTGCTGGAATCCGGGTCGAACACGCTGCCGGCGTAGGTTGTTGCGTTGCCGCCCGAGGCCAACACACGGCCATCGGACAACAGCGAGGTGCCCGCGCAGAACATGTCGTGAGGTTGCTCGTAGGTCTCGCTGAACGTGCCGGTCTCGATGTCGTAGACCGCGCTGTGCGTGCCCTGCACCGCCACGTTCTTGAATTCGTCGCGCTCGTTCGAGGACCAGCTCAGTAGCTTGTTGTCGGGCAGCATGGCGACGTGAACCGGTACGAAAGGCCAGCCGAACAGCGGTCCCCACTGGCCGCGCACCGCGAGGTCCGGCGCGGTGTTCACGCGGGCATCAAAGGCCCAGCTCTCGTCGCTGGAACCGCTCGCTGTTCGCAGCGTAAGCAGCGCGCCGTTGCTGTAGCTGCCGCCTTGTACCACCAGCGCTTCACCGGTCAACACCGAGCGTATCCGGTAGTCGGACCCAGTTTGCGCTTCAAGCCTCCACAGTTGCGCGTCGGCCGAGATCGTTGGTCGCGCCGTGTCGCCCTGGTGGCATGTCCAGACGTGGACGCGCGGGCTAACCGTGTTGTCCGAATTAGCCTCCAGGCACTTGCCATCGAAATGCCGCCGAATGCGGTAACGGTCATCGCCATTGGGCAACTGCTCCACGGTCCAGCGGTGCAGCGAGTTGGTTGCACAGCTCTGCTGCGCAACCGGATTTCCGTTGTTCTGGTTGATGATACTGAGTGTGGCGCACAGCCCGCTGTGCACCGAGCGGATGCGGGTCTGAAACTCGGCCACCCCGGTGAGCAGCGCGCCCGTGCGCGGCGCGGACTCGGCTTCGGGCGCGGCCGGCCCACGCACGAGCGTGACACCGATTACCACGCTGAGGCACCCGGCTGCGAGTGCGCCCAGCGGCGGAAGCCAGGGGTTGTCTCTGTGAAAAAACGCCATCGATCTGCTCACTGTCGTCGGGGTCGGCGCGACCGGCCAACACCTCGCCGGCACGCACACGCGGGCACACGACCTCGCGACGCGGCGCAAAGGCCTTTGCATCGCCACTGCAGATAGCGTGCCTCGGCCAACGGCGGCAGTGTCTCTGACGACGGCTCACGGTACGACACACCGGCGCCCACGCCGGCCTTTGGGCTAGAATGGCGCGCGATCGTCAGGGGCACAGCATGCAAGCGCACTTCGAATCCATTCTCAGAGACATCGGCGAGGACCCGACGCGCGAGGGTCTGCTCGACACGCCGAAACGGGCCGCGAAGGCGCTGCAGTTTCTGACTCAAGGCTACGGGCAGTCGCTCGAGGACATCCTCAACAACGCGGTGTTCGAATCGGATTCCGAGGAGATGGTCATCGTGCGCAACATCGAGCTCTACTCGCTGTGCGAGCACCACCTCTTGCCGTTCATCGGCAAGGCGCACGTCGCGTATTTACCGTCCGGCAAGGTCATCGGCCTGTCGAAAGTCGCCCGCATCGTCGACATGTTTGCCCGCCGCCTGCAGATTCAGGAGAACCTGACCCGGCAGATTGCGACGGCCGTGCTCGATGTTACCGATGGCCAGGGCGCCGCGGTGGTGATCGAGGCCCAGCACATGTGCATGATGATGCGCGGCGTGCAGAAACAGAACTCGACCATGACCACCTCGTGCATGCTCGGCCGTTTTCGCCGCGACGTGAACACCCGCCAGGAATTCCTGCAACTCATCCGCGCCTGACGCCGTGCGTGGTGAACGGCCGCGTACTCAGTCGGCCGCGACGGCCCTCTGCTGCTGGCTGGTCCAGAGCCGCGCGTACAACCCCCGTTGCGCCACCAGCGCGCTGTGGGTGCCCTGCTCAACCACGCGTCCGCCGTCGAGCACCACGATCTGATCGGCGTCCACGACTGTCGACAACCGGTGCGCGATCACGAGGCTGGTGCTGCGCGCCTGCAGACGGCGTAACGCCGTCAGGATCTGCTGCTCCGACTGGCTGTCGAGGCTGCTGGTGGCCTCGTCGAAGACGACGATCGGCGCGGCCCGCAACAGCGCCCGCGCAATCGCCACCCGCTGCTTCTCCCCGCCCGAGAGCTTCAACCCGCGCTCGCCCACCAGCGTGTCCAACCCGTTGGGCAGGGCGCGGACGAAGTCGCCGAGGTCCGCTGCGTCGAGGGCCTCGAGCAGCACCGCGTCGGACGCCCCGGGCTTGGCGTATTCGAGGTTGCGGCCAAGCGTGTCGTTGAACAGCACCGTGTCCTGCGGCACGAGCGCGAGCCTTGCCCGGACGCTCTCGAGTGTCGCCTCGGCGAGCGGTTGGCCGTCGATGGTGATCCGCCCGCCAGTCGGGTCGAAGAACCGGAACAGCAACCGCGCCAGGGTCGACTTGCCCGCGCCCGAGGGGCCGACGATCGCCACTTTCTGGCCGGGCTCCACAGCGAAACTCACCTCGTCGAGAATGGGGCGGTCGTCGTAGCGGAACTGAACGCGGTCGAATTCGACCCGGCCCGGCCCCGCTGCCAGCGGCGTCGCGCCCGGCGCATCGACCACGTCGGGCGTGTGGTCGAGCAGGTTCACGAGGCGCTCCATGTTGATCAGCGCATAGCGCATCGAGCGGTAGACGACGCCCAACACGTTGAGCGGGATGAACAGCTGCAACAGCAGCGCGTTGAGCATCACGAGATCACCGAGGCTGTAGGTGCCGGTCGCGACATCGCGCACAGCCAGCAGCAGGATTGCCGTGACGCCGAGTCCGACGATAGCGGCCTGGCCGACATTGAGCACCGACATCGACAGCTGCGATTTCTGTGCGGCGCTCGACCAGTCGGCCAGCAGCGTATCGTAGGCGTCGCGCTCACGCGCCTCGTTGCCAAAGCTCTTGACCGTCTCGTGGTTCAACAGGCTGTCGATGGCACGCCCGTTCGCCTCGGAATCGAGCCGGTTCTGCTCCAGGCGGTAGCGCGCGCGCCAGTCCATGAAGCGCAGGGTGAAGAACGCGTAGAGGCCGACCGCAGCCACGGTTATCCCGGCGTAGCTCGGTGAAAACTGAAAGGCCATGATTGCGAGCACGAGCAACAGCTCGGCGAGCGTCGGCACGATGCTGAGCACCAGGTAGTTGAGCAGTTCGCTGAGCGAGGCCGTGCCGCGCTCGAGGTCGCGCGAAATGGCGCCGGTGTTGCGCTCGAGGTGAAAGCGGTGACCCTGGCGGTGCAGGTGCGCGAGCAGAGCGACCGACAGGCGGTGCATCGCGGTGTAGCGCACGCGCGCGAACAGCACGTCGCGCAGCTCATTGAAACCGGAGCTGGCCAGGCGCAGCGCGCCGTAGGCCGCCACCAGGGCCAGCGGCACCAGCAGCGGGCCCTGCGCTTCGAGTCCGTCGACAATGCCTTTGAGCGTCCAGGGCACCGAGACCGTGGCCAGCTTGGCGAGCAGCAGACACGACAGCGCGAAGCCGATTCGGCTTCTCAGACCCCAGAGGTAACCGAGCAGGCCGTACGCGTGGCGCACGGCCCTGCTGATGTCAATCGACGGGTCTTCCGTCGGTCGGTCGCGTCCGCGCAACGCCCGGTCTCCACAGCCAAACCGACAAGGTGGAGCCGGTTTGCCGAATGACAAGGCACGCGGCTGCCGCGCTCACTGCAACGGCAGTGTGGATCGACAACAGATGTGGTAGCGGCCGTCCGCCCGAAGCGCCGTGTTCACAACGACCGCCTCGCCAACGATCGGCACCGAGTCTGCCGGGTGCAGTTGCACGTGCACGGTCAACTGCGTGCCCGGCAGTGGTGCGGTCTGCGAGACGCAGGACAGGCCGGTGGCGCTGAGGTCGGTCAACACCACCTCGAGCGCGTCGCCCCGCGCGTCCACGCCCCACACCGAACCGGACAGGGCGATGCGGTAGCGTTCGCGCCGCTCACTGAGACTGGCCAGGGGATCGTGCATCGCGGTGGGTTCGCGCCGGGGTGTGTTGAAGTTCTCGGCGGATTGGCCGATTTCCTGATGACCCTCAGCCACGTGTGTGCGCCCCGGTAGCCAGACGATGACCGCTCTTGCCTGTCGACTCCCCTTTTCGACCCTGCTCGGCCTGGTCGCACTGGCCGCCACCCCAGCGGTGATGGCGTCAGTGCACAGCGCGCACCGCGGCGCCGACACATACCACAGCACCTGGGAGTTCCGCGAGGAAGACCGCCGCTGCCGCCTCGTGCACCAGGTACCGCGTTTCGGCAAGGTGGTGTTCGACCAGCGCGGCGATTCGCCGCTGCTGCTGCAGCTGCAGAGCGAGCTGCCACTCGCCGACAGCGCGATCACGGTCCAGGCCACTGCGCCGGTCTGGCGGCCGGACCTCACCGGCTTCCCGATCACGGATTTTCCCGGGCCGAGCGAGACCCATTCGGTCACGATCACGGGCAAGGACGCCGAGCGGGCCTACCAGGCGATGCAGGACGGCTACCACCTCAGCGCCGAGCTCGGCGTGGTCGAGGGCACCCTGGGATTGACGGCCAACGTGACCGAATTCGGCCTGCGCGCGCACGGCTTCCACGACTGCCAGACGCGCGCGAGCGCCGCCGAGCGCGAGCGGCGTGCCAACCTCGCCGCCGAAGCCGCGGCCAAGGCAGCAGCGGCGGCCGCACTGGCTATCCCGATCGCACCGCCGACCGCGGCGCTGAAACAGGATGTGCAACCGGCGCCAGCGGTCAAACTCATACAGGAAGCGATCTTCAATACCACCGACGCCGATCGGGTGTTCTTTGCCCCGGGCGACGCGTCGCTGAGCCGCGAAGCCACCGAGCTGCTGGCTCGTCACGTGGCCCTGTGGCAGGCCGGGCCGCGCCCGGTCCGCGTGAATCTCCACGGCCACGCCGACGGCGTGGGTACGCCGCACGACAACCTGATGCTCTCGAAGCGGCGGGCCGAAGCCGTCGCGCGCTACCTGCGTGGGGCCGTGAAGGGGCTGCGCGTGGTGGTACATCCGCACGGCGAAGCGCTGCCACTGGTGCTGGCCGCGGGCGAGCACCGGCGCAACCGGCGGGTGGAAATCATTCCCGAGGGCCGCGCCGAGTGGCAGTGAGGCCGCCGTCAGGCGACCGTTTCCACCTGCGCTGACGCCGCTGCACGGTAGATGGCGTCGATCGCACGTTGATTGTGCACCGAGTTCTCGAGCGTGAAGCAGCGGTTGGCACCGCCCGTTGCGGCCTCGGCAAAGGCGTCGGCCTGCAACGCGTACTGGTTGTCCGCAAACCGCACCACCTGCTCGCCCGCCGGGGTGTTCAGCCGCACCACGGCGTGACCGTAGTTGCCCGCGTTGAACGGCGCGTCGACGGCAATCCAGCCGGTGGTGCCGGCGAAGTGCATGGACTGGTAGAGGTGCATCTGACTCGACACGTAGAACTGCGCGTCGAAGCCGGGAAAGGCCAGCGTGAACGCCGCATAGCGGTCGGTGCCGAACTCCGGGTCGCGGTCGATCCGCGCTGACGCGGACAGCGGCTCGCAGCCGCTGACGAAGCGTGTGGTGACGACCGGGTAGACACCGATGTCCGGCACCGCCCCACCGCCGAGCTCCGGCCGGTTGCGCATGTTGTCGGGGTCGACGTTGCGGTAGCTGAACGCCCCCTGCACATGCTTCAGTTCGCCGATTGCACCCTCGGCAATCCAGTCGCGCACACGCGCCCACTGCGGGTGGTAGTGCACCATGAAGGCCTCGGCCACCAACACCCCCGCCGCGTCCGCGGCGTCGGCGACACGGGCCACGGTGTCGGTGTCGAGCGCGAGCGGCTTTTCGCACAGCACCGGCTTGCCCGCGGCAATC
Organism: Pseudomonadota bacterium; assembly: GCA_039196715.1. NCBI lineage: Bacteria > Pseudomonadati > Pseudomonadota > Pseudomonadota bacterium. Next base: position 19,145 of record JBCCUP010000012.1, on the reverse strand, counting down.
GCCGCGAGCGTCCACTCGACGTGCTGCGCCGTGGTCACGGCGATGTACACCCCGTCGATGTCATCGGCCCGCAGCATCGCGTCGTAGTTGTCGTACACGCGGGGAATCTGGCAGCACTCTGCGACCGCGCGGGCGCGTGCCACGTCGCGGCTGGCAATGCCGGCGACGACGCCCCGGTGCGATTGTTGGATGGCCGGAATCACGTGTTCCCGGGCAATCTTGGCTGTGGAGAGCACTCCCCATCGAAACATGCCGTGACCCCTGTACGGTTGACGGTTGCGCCCTGCGCGGGCGCGGCCAGCACAGTATAAATTCCAACGCCCATCGGGGGCAGTCGCGTGTCCCCGCACCGCGTTGTTTCTGACGGTACGCGGGCGGACGGTACGCGGGCGGACGGTACGTCGGCGGAAGGCAAGCGGTCGGTTGAAGCGCAACGGGCCAACGGCCAGCCCGTCTGTCAAACACGAAAACGCCCGCCGTCACGCGCAGCGACGGCGGGCGCTGGCGGGACGTCCGCTTACTCGGCGAGCGCGGTGTTGATCGCCTCGAAACTCAGCTTGTCTTTCGCGATCTGCTCGGTCACCGCGTCCGCGTCCTGCCAGTACACGAGGGCACCGGTCTGCGCAGCGAGTTCCTGAGCGCGGTCTGACAGCACGGTCTTCTTTGCCACGGCGATGATCTTGTCGCGGACGTCCTGCGGAGTGTCCTTGTGCACGAACAGGCCGTTCCAGAGGCTGATGTCCAGCTCCGGGATCATCTCCTGCACCGTCGGCGTGTCAGGTGTGACGCTGAGGCGCTCGGCACCGATCGAAGCCAGCACCTTGACCTCGTCGAGGCACGGCAGGATCAGCTGGACGGTGGTGTTGATCACGTCGGCGTCACCGGACTTCAGGGTGTTGCAGTCCAACGCATCAAAGGCCGCATCGGCGGCGAACTCGAAGCCCATCGCGTCGGCTGCGGCCAGGGTCACTTTGGTCGGCACCAGCGGCGCACCGAAGTGGCCGAGCGCGACATCGTTGGACTTGGCGTACTCGGCCAACCCGGCCATGTCGTCGTAGGGCGCGTTGCCGGACGCGGCGATCACGAATGGGTAGGTCAGGAAGTTGCCGAGCGGCTCGAACGGCATTGGGTCGAGCTCGGGAATGCCGATCGTGTCGCCGATCACGGGAATCGCGATGATGAACGAGCCGATGGTGTAGCCGTCGGCCGGTGCCGCCGCAGTTTCAATGGCTCCCGGAAACGGACCGCCGCCGCCACCGGGCTTGTTGACCACAGCGGCGGGCACACCGTACTCGGCCTGGAAGTCTTCGGCGATCATGCGCGTGAGCACGTCTTCGAGGTCGCCCGGCGGCCACGGCACAATGAAACTCACCGGTTTTTCGGGGTACGCCGCCTGTGCAACGGTCGAAACCGAGACACCGACAGACAGGGTCGCAGCCAGCGCGCACGCGGTGACAGCCTGGGTTGGGAAGCGCATCGTGAACATCCTCTGTGGTTGGTTCATTATTTGATCCGACGGTTTGAAAATTGTTGCAGTATTGTGCTGTGAGCGTCAAGCTTCCAGGCCTGTCCCGTTTCACGGAAGCCACCGGTGGCCACTCTCGACAAAGCCTTGAGCCTGCTCGCGTTGTTCAACCACACCCAGCCCGAATTCGGCCTCAGCGCCCTCTCCCGCGCCTCGGGCTTCGACAAGGCGACGACCTTGCGGCTGGCACGTTCGCTGGTGGCCAGCGGTCTGCTGGAACAGGATCACCGCACCCGCGGGTACCGCCTTGGCGCCGAGATCCTGCGACTCGCCAACCTGCGCGAGGGGCTCTACCCGCTGCGCAGCGTGGTGCAGCCGGTCGCGCACCAACTCAGCGCGGCCCTCGACGAGACCGTGCACGTCGCCGCGCGTTCCGGCGACCGGCTCGGTACGGTGCTGAGCGTCGAGTCCTCGCGGGCGGTGCGCGTGGTCGTTGAACCGGGCCTGAGCCTACCGTGGCACAGCACCGCATCCGGCCTGGCCCTGCTCGCGGTGCTGCCCGACAACGAACGCGAGCGCCTGCTGAGCACCGCCACGCCACCACACGACGACGCCGAATCCGTGCAGCTCGCGCCTCATCCGGACGGCTACACGGTCTCGCGGGATCGATTCGAGGACGGAGTCGCAGGCATCGCTGCGGTGTTCTTCGACAACCGCGACCACGCGGTCGGGACCATCGCCTGCGCGGTGTCCAGCGACACCCTGTCCGCGGAACGCACCGCGCTGCTCGGCGCCCGCATCAGAGACGCTGCTGCCGGCATCAGCGCGCAACTCGGCGCACCCCCGCAGCGCGCGTGTTCATCCGTCGCATGAGCACCCGGGCCCTTGTACTCGACTTCGGCGGCGTGATCTCACGCACCCTGTTCGAGACGCACCGCGACAACGAGCGCGCCCTCGGTGTCGCCGCGGGCACACTGCGTTGGCGCGGGCCTTTTGCGCCCGACAGCGATCCGTTGTGGCAACGCATGCAAGCCGACGAGATCAGCGAGCGCGACTACTGGCACCGGCGCGCCCAGGATGTCGCGGCGCTCGTCGGTGAGACCGGGTGGAGCATGGCGAACATGGTGCAGCGATTGCGCGGTGACGACCCCGACAGTGCCATCCGCCCGGAGGCGCGAGAGGCCATTGCACGCGCCGCCGCAGCCGGCTACAAACTTGCCGTGCTCTCGAATGAACTCGACCTTTTCTACGGCAGCGGATTCGCGGCGCGACTGCCGTTGTTGCAGGACTTTGACGCCATCGTTGATGCGAGCTACACCGGAATACTCAAGCCCGACCCCGCGGCCTACTCCGCGTGTGCCGACCAGCTCGGACTGGAGCTCGGCCGGTGCGTGTTTGTCGACGACCAGGCGCGCAACATTGCCGGCGCTGAGGCCTGCGGTATGCCGTGCGTGCACTTCGACGTGCACCAACCGGCAGACAGCTTCAACGCCGCTCTCACCCTTCTCAACTCATTGCAAGGCTGACTTCACTCATGCAAGGCGCAAACTTTCTCAAAGAGCACAACGCCCAACACCTCTGGCACCCGATGGCCCACCCAGCAGACAGCCTCGCCAACCCGCCGAAGATCATCTGCAGCGGACGGGGCGTGTACATCACCGATGTCGATGGCGCCGAGCGCATCGACGCCGTCGGCGGGTTGTGGAACGTCAACCTCGGCTACTCCTGCCAACCGGTCAAGGATGCGATCAGCGCCCAGCTCGACACGCTGCCTTACTACGCCATGTTCCGCGGCACCAGCACCGACACCGCCATCGAATTGTCGGTGAAGTTGCGAGACTTCTTCGCACCGGACGGCCTGACCCGCGCTTTTTTCACCAGCGGCGGCTCGGACAGTGTCGAGATCTGCCTGCGGCTCGCACGGCAGTACCACAAACTCAACGGCCAAGCCGATCGGACGAAATTCCTGGCGCTGAAGAAGGGCTACCACGGCACCCACACCGGCTGCGCCGCGGTCAACGGCAACAGCAACTTCCGGCGCAACTACGAGCCGATGATGCCGGGCGTTTTCCACGTGCCCTCACCCTACACCTACCGCAACCCGTTCAACGAGACCGACCCGGCCCGCCTCGCAGCGCTCTGCCTGAATGCGATGGAAGACGATATCCAGTTTCAGGGCGCTGACACGATCGCCGCGTTCATCATGGAACCGGTACTCGGTGCCGGTGGCGTGATTCCCCCGCACGAGTCCTTCATGCCCGGCGCGCGCGCGCTGTGCGACAAATACGGCATTCTGATGATTGCCGACGAGGTCATCACCGCCTACGGCCGCACCGGATCCTGGAGCGGGTCGCGCCACTTCGGCGTGCAGCCCGATCTGATGGCCACGGCCAAGGCGATCACCAACGGCTACTTCCCGTTCGGCGCGGCGATGATCAGCGAGCACGTCGCCGAGGCCTTCGAATCGGATCGCAGCACGCTCGGTGCGGTGTTCAGCGGCTACACCTACTCCGGTCACCCGACCGGCGCGGCCGCTGCGATCGCCTGCCTCGCCGAGACCCAACGCCTGAACGTCGCCGCCAATGCGGCCGAGCGCGGCGCCCAACTGCACGCGGGCTTGCAGGCGATTGCCGCGCGGCACGAGATCGTCGGCGATTGTCGCGGCGGGCACGGCCTGATGAATTGCCTGGAGCTGGTCAGCAACCGTGACACCAAGGCCCCGCTCGACAAGGCACGCGTGGCCGCGGTGCACGAGGCGGTGTACGAGGCCGGCACGATGGTCCGGGTGTCGGGCAACAACCTGATCCTCTCACCGCCACTGATCATCAGCGAGGCCGAAACCGACGCGGTGCTCAATGCGATCGACAGCGGACTCGCCGCCGGCTCGTCGCACTGACGGGCCCGGCGCGGCGCGCCGTTGGTGGGTAGCGGGCTCGGTTGCGGCCTCAACCGACCCCGATCATGCGCGCGACTTCCGGCCAGCCGTCGTAGAGCATCATCAGTGTGAGGTAGATCAGGAAGATCAGGCCCGCCCAGGACAACCACGGGTAGCGCGTCATGATCTTCATGATGTAGGTTGCGAAGAGCGCCATGAAGAGGATCGCGAGCGCCAGGCCAAAGACCAGCAGCGCGGTGTCCTCCCGCGCAATTGCGGCGACTGCAACCACGTTGTCAATGGACATCGACACGTCGGCCAACGTGATCGTGACGAGCGCCTGAAACAGCGTGCGCGGTGCGTTTTCGCCGGTCTCGAGACCCTCGGGCCCGGCGTTGTGTGCCCGAAGCTCCTTGTAGAAACGCCAGCAGACCAACGCGAGCAGCAAGCCACCGAAGAACAGGATGCCCGGTATCTGCAACAGCCAGGTTGCCATGATCGCGAAGACAATTCGCAAGCCCGCCGCCATCGCCATGCCGAGGAAAATCGCCTTGCGGCGCTGTTCCGGCGGCAGGCCAGCCGCCGCCATGCCGATGACCAGCGCATTGTCACCTGACAACACGATGTCAGCGAAGATGATCTGTACGATGTCGAGGAAGAGTTCCACAGCCTGTCCCGGTGAGCTGGCACAGTGTGCCATGCATGGCAAACCCCCAGTATACACGGCACATCAGAGCGCCCGTGGTGCCTGTCGACGTGGTGTCGATGGCACCAGCGTCCCGGGCCTGACTGTCAGACCGTGTTTAGGCGACGCATTCGAGCGCGCGGTCCAACACACCAATGTCGGTCGGCGCGCGTGGGCCGTGCTCGCTCAGCTGGCGGCGAAACTGACGCGCACCTGGCAGCCCATTGAAGAGGCCAAGCACGTGCTTGCAACACGCCATCAACGGCACACCGGCATCGATCTGATCCAATACGTAGTCCCGGTACGCTGCTGCCACAGCCATCCGACTCACCGGTCCAGCCTCGCCGGCTACCTGACGATCGACATCCGCGAGGAACCAGGGATTCCGGTACGCCTCCCGACCTACCATGACGCCATCGAGCGACACCCACTCGCGCTCGACCGTCTCCCAGTCGCTCAAGCCTCCGTTCAAGATGATCGTGAGTGCAGGCAACTCAGACTTGAGGCGTTTGACGTACCCGTAGCGCAGGGGTGGAATCTCGCGATTCTGCGCAGGACTCAAGCCGTCGAGCCAGGCTTTGCGCGCATGCACGTCGAAATGACTGACACCCACATCAGCCAGTGTGGAGACGAAATGGAGCAACGGCTCGTACGCGTCGTCGCGGTCGACACCGATTCGGCACTTGACCGTCACGGGAAGCGACGATGCGGCCTGCATCGCCTTCGCACAAGCCGCTACCGTTTCCGGCGTCTGCATGAGGCAGGCACCAAACGCGCCCCGCTGCACACGCGGGGACGGGCAGCCACAGTTGATGTTGACGGCCGCATAGCCCCACCGTTCAGCCAGTTCGGCGGCGTACGCCATGTCGTCGGGCTCCGAGCCACCAACCTGCAACACCACCGGGTGCTCTTGCGCGTTGTAGTCGAGGTGGCGCGCCGGGTCGCTGTGGCGCAGTGCGCCGGTGGTGACCATCTCGGTGTACAACACCGCGTGCCGACTGATAGAGCGCGCCAGCATGCGATAGTGTCGATCCGTCCACGCCATCATGGGGGCGACACTGAATTGACGGTAGTGCGATTTCTCTGCTGTTTGCTGCATGCGCTTTTCTTGATCCACACGCACTGCCAGGCGATCGGAACACACCGCACCTGATGCGGATCAGACCGCCTCACGTTCGTCTGACAACACAGACCACAGTGTAACGCCGAACCCCCTCAGGCGCGGGTAGCGCGTAACGAATCCGAGTCCTGGTCGGCCCCGACCCCGCTTCTACGCCACGGACCGACCGTGAGAGCCCTCGCCCGCTTGCGACGCGAATGTGTCGCGCAGGCGATTGCCGATAGGCAAGAAGCCAACACAAACCGAGCTATTGCCTGTCGACTTCAGACTGTTAGGTTGCCGCACTCGTATACAAGCCGACTCTCGCTCGCCAAAACAAAGGCCCCGTGCACACACGTACACGCGTACACAGGACGTGGTGGCGCAAAGCAACGCGTGGGTATTGGTGCTGCTCAGCGACAGGTGCCGCGGACCGGCATCGCTGCACGTCAGTGGTGTATGGTTGCCCGTCCGCCGTTCGCCAGAAACGCAGGCCATGAAAACCACGGTTTATCAAGCAAAACGCATCATCACAATGGACCGGAACTGCCCGAGTGCAACGCATGTCGCCGTTCGTGACGGGCGCGTCGTTGCCGTGGGTGGTCCGGCCTGTGCCGAAGGTTGGGGTGAGGTGGTCCACGACGACGGTTTCCAGGATCAGGTGATCTTGCCCGGTCTGGTCGAAGCCCACGCACACGTATCAGCCGGCAGTGTGTGGCGAAACACCTATTGTGGACACTATACGCGAACTGACCCGAACGGGCGCGATTGGCCCGGAGTCAAAGACAACGATGCGCTGATCACTCGCCTCCGTGAACGCGTCAATGAGACGCCCGAGGGCCAGCCCATAGTCGCGTGGGGTTTCGATCCGAGCTTCGTCAACGGACCCCGCCTCGACCGCAGTCTCCTTGACCACGCATCAACAACGCGCCCCATAGCCGTGGTGCACTCAAACGGCCATCTCCTCACCGCCAACTCGGTGGCGATGAACAAGGCGGGTCTCGGACGCGAGACCAATATCGAGGGTGTGGTGCGCGATGCAAGCGGAGACGTCACAGGTGAGCTCCACGAATTTGCAGCCATGGCACTTGTAAAGGGCGTTGTTGGAATGGAGAACGAACTGTCACCGGATGCGGACGGTGTCAGAGCGTACGGTCAGGTCGCACGGCGGTGCGGCGTGACAACAGTGGCCGACCTGTTTTCCAATCTTTTCGACGACGAAGTTGCGATGTTACACCGGGTCACGGCAGACCCAGACTTCCCTGCACGCTATGTCCCGATCATGAACGCAATGGCCGGCGAGCCTGAGTTCGAGGCCCAACGGGCTCTCGCACTGCGCGTGCAATCAACCAGCAAACTGCTGATGGGCCGTGCCAAACTGTTCACCGACGGCTCAATTCAAGGCGGAACCGCCATGCTGAAACCGCCCGGCTACTATGCAATGGCCGACCATGCCATGTGCAACATGGAAGAAGCCCACTTCCGCGCAACCGTGCGCGCACTGCACCGGGCGGGCGTGAAAACGCACGTTCACACCAACGGTGACGCTGCATCCGAACTCGCTATAGACGCCTTCGCCGACGCCATTCGGAGCGCACCAGACGCTGACCTTCGCCACACACTGGAACACGCGCAACTCGCCGGAATCGGCCAGTTCAAGCGCATGCGGTCGCTGGGTCTGACGGTCAACCTGTTCGCCAATCACCTTTACTATTTCGGCGATGTACATTGGACTCGAACACTCGGCCCCGATCGAACATCGCGAATGAACGCCTGTGCTGATGCCTGGTCGGTCTGGGAAGGTGATTTTGCGATTCACTCAGATGCGCCCGTCACGCCAATGGCGCCCCTGATGACGGCGTGGTGTGCCGTCAACCGCGTGAGCGAACAAGGTCGCGTGTTGGGAGAAAGCCAACAGATATCGGTCGCGCAAGCGCTGCACTGCATCACGCTTGGCGCGGCCTATGTGTTGAAGCTGGATCACGAAGTCGGTTCGATCCAATGCGGCAAGCGCGCCGATTTCTGCATTGTCGACAGCGATCCGTTTCACGTTGATCCCACAGCGCTCAAGGACATCCGCCCTGTTGCAACCGTGCTCGGCGGACAGGTCACACACTGAGGAATACAACTGGCCCGCGTCTCGATACCCCGGACGCACTTGCAAGACCTTCAGCGGTCGTTTAACAGCGAAACCGCATGGCATGTGTGCGCTGAGGAACCGGTGTGCCGATTGTCCCTCACAGGCGTTTGTGCCACCGAGTGGCGCCTTGGTGGTCCTCGACTTCCACGCCGAGACCGGACAGCTGGGCACGAAGGGCATCTGCGCGTGCCCAGTTCTGCTCAGCCCGTGCCCGTGTCCGTTCAGACACCAGGGCGTCGATGCGATCGCTGTCAGCGACACCGGCCTGAGCCCACTCATCAGGGTGCTGTTGCAACAGTCCCAGCAACGCGCCGCCGCCACGCAACGCTGCAGCCAGCCTGGAACGCAGCGCAGGGTCGTCGGTCGTGAAGACTCGATTCGCCAGTGCGTGCAAGGCCGAGAGAGCCGCGGGGGTGTTGAGATCGTCGTGCAAGCCTTCCAGAACAGACGCCATGTCTTCGGGACGCGCGTCGACTCGGGGCTGGCCGCGCAAGGCGCCGTACAGTCGATCGAGGGAAGAGCGTGCTGCAGATGCCGTTTGCGCAGTCCAGTCGAGCGGTTGGCGGTAATGCGCCAGAAGCAACGCGTAGCGAACGGCTTCCCCCGGCGTGTCTCGCAGCAGGTCTCTCAGCAGCACGATATTGCCAAGCGACTTCGACATTTTCGCACCCGAAACCGTGACATGACCGTTGTGCACCCAAAACCGCGCGCGGGTGCCTTGTGCAAACTCGTTCTCATGGTGTGGGAAGCGTAAATCAATACCGCCCCCGTGAATGTCGATCTGTTCTCCCAGGTGTGCACGGATCATCGCCGAGCACTCGATGTGCCATCCAGGCCGGCCAAATCCCCACGGGCTCGCCCAACCGGGTTGATCAGCCCGGGAAGGTTTCCACAGCACGAAATCGCGGGGATCCCGTTTCCAGGGCGCGACTTCAACACGCGCACCCGCTAGCATCTGAGTCGGGTCGACACCTGAAAGCTGCCCATACGCTGGGAAAGACGGAATGTGGAACAGGACATGGCCATCGACCGTGTAGGCGTGCCCGTCCGCTATCAGCTCATCGATCATCTCGATCATGTGATCGATGTGGGCAGTGGCGAACGGTTCGATGTCCGGTGGCCTGACGCCAAGCTCCGCGAGATCCGCGTGGTAAGCCTCGGTAAACCGTGCAGAGACCGACCGACAACTCACACGCTCGGCCGCTGCTGCGGCGATGATCTTGTCGTCCACGTCTGTGATGTTGCGTGCGTAGGTCAGCTTCGGATAGCGCTCGCGCAGGACCCGGGCGAGCACATCGAAAACGACCGCAGGCCGCGCATTGCCTATATGTGCAAAGGAATAGACCGTCGGCCCGCAGACGTACATACGCACGTGCTCGGCGACGCGTGGCTGAAACGTCTCCAGGGTACGCCCCATCGAATTAAACAATCGCAACATGGGTAAAAGCGGCAGATCAGTTGGGTACTTCGGCGCGAGTGCCGCACTGGCGTGCGGTCGGTGCCAGACAGAGCAACACCGGCGGACTCAAGTCACGTTCCCACCGACATTTGTAATGTTATAATATAACATTTTGTCGGAGGTGCAGATGGCACACGATCTTTTGCAGGACAGGCTCTCCGTGCATCAAGTCGAAGAGGGCAACGCGCTGGCGCCGAAGTTTGGCAACGACGGGTTGATGCCTTGCGTCACCACCGATGCACAGACAGGCGAGGTGCTGATGCTGGGCTGGATGAACGCCGACGCCTTGGCGCTGACACTGCGCTCTGGGGAGGCGCACTACTACAGCCGCTCGAGACAAACGCTGTGGCGAAAAGGCGCGACATCCGGCCTCGTACAGACGGTCGTAGAAGCACGGGTGGATGACGACCAGGATGCGCTTTTGCTGCGCGTCGACGTGGCGGGCTCCGGTGCGTCCTGCCACGTCGGGAACCGTTCGTGTTTCTACCGCTCCGTGCCTTTTGGGCCCGACGCGGGTCAGCCGCTGACGTTCATTGAACAGGCGAAGACGTTCGATCCCGAGTCCGTTTACGGCGACGCACCGAATCCCACCCGACTCTGACAAGACGGGCGACGTCGCGCCACCGTGGCCACGTCTTGTGTACGCAAGCCAGTGGCCTCACGTCAGCCCTGCAGCAGTGTCTCACGTCCGCCGTGCGCAAGACCACGTCGGGCAGGCGGTACTCGCAAGCGCGGCACCAACCACCGAGCTCCTCGTGGCAGACGTGTCACCGGCACGCCGCCCCGGTGTTTCACTGTCCTCAATCACCCTCACGCCGGAGCCGTGCCCGCCGCGATACCAACCCCTCTGCGGAGCACAGCACACCGACGCGGCAATCTGAGCCCGTAGCTGAAGCCGAATCGGCTCGCGTTGGGCTCAAACCAGGGCAATCAACCGGCAAGGGCCACCCGTACCGCCTGCGTGCTTGGGCGCACCCACAATCAAGGTGGCGCCGGTCGCGGGCAATTGGTCGAGGTTGGCCATGTTCTCGACAGCCCAGCGGTTTGCAGGCAACCACGTGTAGTGGGTAATGAAATCCGCCGAGAGCCCGTAGTCAATTGACAAGGTGTCCACTGCGATGCCTGCCACCTCGGCCTCTTCGAGCAGCATCTTGACCGCCTCGACGTGAAACGCTGGGAAGTGCATCTTGCCCTCGTCATCGGCGTTTCTGAACCCGGGTGTACCCAGTCGCGACTGCCAACCGGCATTTTGCGCCACGCACGCGCCCGGCGGGATAGGACCATGCTGGGCAATCCACGCTTTCAGATCGTCAGGCGTTACCTGGGCGTCTGCATTCGCTGCCGCCTTTTCGCGGATATCGATGATGGCCAGTGGACACACAAGCGATTCCACCGGGACTTCGTCGATCGATGTGCCACCGTCCGTGAAATGCAACGGGGCGTCAATGTGGGTGCCTGTGTGTTCGTTCACCTGCAACATCTTCAAGTTGAAGCTGTTCTCGGCGTACGTGAAGACGTCTTCGTCGAAAAACTGTTGTTCGCCAAAGTAGGTCGGGAAGTCGTGGGTGAGAGTGTGCGTCATGTCGACCACCCGACTGGCCGCCTGGGCGAGAACCGGTCGTGGCGCCATGGCCGACGAGGCCACGATGGCGGCGCCGGCAGCGGCTGTGCCGCGGAACAGCTCACGCCGACTGAGCGCTTTGCCTTTGACGTATTCCATGATGATGGGGTGACACATGGCGACTTTCTCCGGAGGTCAGCGCGGACCCACAGCTGCGGGAACACGGTTGGTCGAGGTAGGTTCACACGACTTTTATGCTATCCCAGCCCGCTGCCAGCGGACAACATGCCGTTGATCGTCGCACCCGACACTCACTGGCCGATGGAGCCCGCTTCATTCAGCAGGTTGGTCGACAACACGCCAAGCGCATGCGTGATCTCAGGCGATGTCGAGATCACCTTACCGCGTCGAACCACCGCAAGACGGTGCGCACGAAGCCGGACCGCTTGAATCTTGTCTCGCGCCTGCAGGAGAACAAAATCGGCGTAACAGCCCTTCTCGAGTCCGTAGCCCTGAAGGCCCATGATCCGTGCAGATTCGGTTGTAACGGCATCAAAGCACCATGCCATGTCAGCCAGACTGGACAGCTGAGCGACGTGCAGTCCCATGAACGCAATATCCAGCATGTCTGCCCGGCCGAGCGAGTACCAGGGATCCATGACGCAATCCGAGCCGAAACCGACTGTAATACCTGCGTCTCGCAGTTCGCGTACACGCGTCAATCCACGCCGCTTGGGGTAGCTGTCATGCCGCCCTTGCAACATGATATTGATCGCCGGATTGGGGATGACACTCACACCTGCCTCTGCGATCAACGGAATCAGCTTCGACACATAGTAGTTGTCCATCGAGTGCATCGAGGTGAGGTGCGAGCCAGCCACGCGACCCTGCAGCCCCAGACGCTGGCTCTGGTACGCGAGGGTCTCGACGTGACGGCTGTGTGGGTCGTCACTCTCGTCACAGTGGAGGTCGACCATCAGGCCGCGCTCAGCCGCAAGCTCACAGGCCAGTCGCACGCTCTCGGCGCCGTCTGCCTGCGTACGTTCGAAGTGCGGGATACCGCCGACCACGTCGACCCCCATGTCCAACGCCCGAACGGTGTTGCGCATCGCAGTGGGATCCCGCAACAAACCGTCCTGCGGAAAGGCGACCAACTGCAGGTCGATGCAATCGCGCAATCGATCGCGCACCTCGAGCAACGCTTGCACCCCCTTGAGTGCGTCGTCGCACGTATCAACGTGACTGCGTATGCACCCAATGCCCTTGGCGACAGCCAACTCGCAGTACCGCATCGCACGCTCGATGATGTCGTCCACGGATTGCAGCTGCTTGAGTTCACCCCAGAGCGCGATCCCCTCCAGCAAGGTACCCGAGACGTTCACCCTGGGCGTCCCGAGTGACAAGGTTGCATCCATGTGAAAGTGCGGATCGACAAAAGGCGGCGACACAAGGTATCCCTTGGCATCGATCACCTCTGTCCCAGTTGCAGGTATCCCGGCTTCGACAGCGATGATCCTGCCGTCTCGACAGGCGATGTCGACCCCGGTCTCGCCTGTGGTGAGCGTGGCGTTTCTCACAATCAGATCGTACATGTTCTGTCCTGTGTGTTCGGCCCATCCGGGGGCGCTTGTGGCGTGACGCGTGTACCAACCCGTGGCCTGGTGTGTCGTTCAGAGGCGAGCGCTGCTACCACGCCGAATCGAAGTGGATCACACGTGGGCCGCGGTAGCCGGCCACGCCGGTTGACTTCCGCGTATCGTACTGACGCACAGGCATGCGTGCGATCATAGCGCCGCCAATCCACCGACCCGCCCCGCGACAGGGCGACCTGAAGCGCTCATGACTGACATACATACCACACACAAGGCGCGACTCGCGCCTTTGCGTCAGACCTTGTACGACGGCGACGTCGACGGCGTGCAAGCGGCGTTGCGGCAGCTGCTCACGGACGATGCCACTGTGCACATGCCGCACCCCTTCGGGGACCTCACCGGGCCGCAGGCCCTGTTTGATACGTGTTACCGGCCGCTGCACGAGGCCATGCCCGACCTCGAGCGACGCGACTGGATTGTCATGGCCGGCGAGACCGAGCACGGTGGCCACTGGGTGGGGTGTGGCGGTCACTACGTCGGCACCTTTGTGCTTCCGTGGCTCGGCATCCCGCCGACGGGCCACCTGACCCACATGCGCTTCCACGAGTTCTACCGCTTCGAGAACGACCGGGTGGTCGAGTGCCAGACGCTGTGGGATATCCCCGAGGTGATGATGCAAGCCAAGGCCTGGCCGATGGCGCCGAGCCTCGGACGGGAATTCTGCGTGCCCGGCCCGGCAACGCAGGACGGCCTGGTGCCGGGCCCCTGGAACCGAGACGCCGCCACGACAGCGTGCGACCACATCGTGACCATGCTCGCGCACATGACACGCCACCCGAGCGAGGGTGGGCCCGAGGTCATGGAGATGCCGCGCTTCTGGCACCCGCGCATGAACTGGTACGGGCCTGCCGGCATCGGCACCGCCCGCGGCATCGCCGGTTTTCGCAACTGGCACCAGATCCCGTTCCTCAATGCCATGCCCGACCGAGGCCACGCCAACGACGACATCACCTTCCACTTCTTCGGTGACGGGAACTACGCAGCGGTCACCGGCTGGCCGGACATGATTCAGACCGTCACCCACGACGGCTGGATGGGTATCGCGCCCGCGGGTAAACGCATCACACTGTGTTCGCTCGACTTCTGGCGCGTCGAGAACGGCCTGATCCGGGAGAATTGGGTCATGGTCGACATCCTCGACGCCTGGCGGCAACTGGGTGTCGACGTGTTCGCCCGACTGCGTGAATTCAACCAGGCGCGCCAGTGCGGGCCGGTGCGCCTCGCCGCTGAGGGTCTGTCCGATGCGTAGAGCGCAGGTGCCTCACGCACTCGGTCCTGCGTCGGGCACGCGGTAGCAGGACTGGCCCGTGCCCGTCGTGCCGGTGGTCATCGGGAATCACGGGGTCGGTGTTGTCGAAACCGTCTACGACGGTTTCACCGGCTTTGACACGGGCGACCGGGTCGCCTCGAACATCCCGTCAGTCGGTGGCTACGCCGTGCGACAGGCGACGGCTTGATCGGCGCCGCCATGAACCGCGTGCACCGGTTGCTGGACGCCGTCGCCGCGCACGAGGCGATCGCATCGGGCACACCCTTCGGGGCAACCGTGCTTCTGCCCTGAGGCGACCGGGCGCGGCGCAGCCGCCGCGCGGTGTCAGTAGTAGCTCGACACCGCGTGCTTGGCTTCGGCGAAGAACGCCCAGCGCAGCGCCAGGATACCCACCACATGGCAGAGCGCCGCGACGAACACCACGAAACCGCCGCCGATCGGAAAGGCCAACACCAGGAGCACGGCAGGCACCACCAGGCCGGCGATCAGCGCCACCCGAGCAAGCGACTTGGCGCGGTGCCGGGCGACCTTGTACACCATCTCCTTCATCAGGTAGTTCGGCGAAGAGTGTGGCGATTCCAGCAGGCGAACACGGCCGATATGGCCCAACCCGGTCGCCTCCTCGGGCGTGGCACCCACGCTCGCGAGATCCGCCTTGGCCGCAGACGATTTCCAGTTGAACACGACCACGGCCGCCAACGCGAGTGCGGCGGTGGCGAGGAAGGTCGACAGGATGCCGCGTTCACCCGCGAAACCGATCAGCGCCAGCAGCACAAGGCTGCCGCTGGACAAACCGAGGGCGAGGAACTTCCAGGGTGTCCAAGGGCAACTCCAGGTGGGGACAGTCTTGAGTTGCCCGTAGATCATGCCGGTCGCGTAGACCGTCGCCACGGACAGCGAAGACATGAGTACACCGAGTACTGCACTGCGCCCCGTCCCGAACAGCCACGTCAGCGCATAGAGGGCAAAGACCGCCAAGGTCGCGATCGCCAGCACACCCTCACGCGAGAGCCACGAACTGCGCCACTGGCTCAAGGCCCGCCATGCACGGTCCGGACGACCGAGATGCAACGTCGAGCACAGCAGACCGGTGACGCACAGCGCACCCGCCACGGTGCACGCGGCCCAACCAAAGCCGACGGCATTCGGACCTGCACCCAGGCCGACAAGGGCGAGCAAGCCGAAGCCGACGCCGGACAGCGTCGTGAAAGCGATCAGAGACGGTGCTGGATGCATAGCGCTACCCCAGGGATTCCAACGCGCGATCGAGCCACCCCAGGATACCGCCCTCGGGGTTGGGTGGCCGCTCAGCGGTGACAGCGCCGGCTGCAGTTGCTCCGGTGTTCGATTCCCGTCGCGGTCGCGGCGGCAGGTACTTGTTGACCGGTTTGGTGCCTTGCCCCGGCATCAGGTCCATCCCACCGCGCTCGGCCACCAGTTTGGAGACGGCCGAGTTCGGGTCGGCAAGGTCGCCGAAGTGCCTCGCGCGCGCAGGACAGGCGCGCACACAGGCCGGTTCGCGGTCCTCTTCGGGCAGGTTCTCGTTGTAGATGCGGTCCACGCAGAGCGTGCACTTTTTCATCACGCCGGCGTCGCCGTCGAGCTCGCGTGCGCCGTAGGGGCAGGCCCAGGCGCAGAGACCACAGCCCATGCAGTGGTCCTCATTGACCAACACGATGCCGTCTTCGGCGCGTTTGTAGCTCGCACCGGTCGGGCACACCGTCACGCAGGGTGCGTCGTCGCAGTGCAGACAGCTCTTCGGGAAATGCACCAGCTGGGCTTTGCCCTCGTCCGGCGTGACTTCGAAGGTGTGGATGCGGTTCAACCAGCTGCCGTCAGGATTCGAGCCGTAGGCGTCGAGATCCGACAGCGGTGCACCGTAGCCGCCGGTGTTCCACGACTTGCAGTTCACCGCGCAGGCGTGACAACCGACACAGGTGTCGAGGTCGATGACCAGGCCGAGCTTGACGCTCGGGGTCTCGGGCAACATCGTCATGTCCATTCCTCCCCGTAGCGCACCGTCTCCTGCCCGATGCCGACCGGCGACACCTGGGCGGCGGCGCGCGGCTCGGAGACCTCATTGCCCGGCTCGGCTTTCTCGATGTTCACGCGCAAGTCGAACCACGCCGCCTGCCCGGTGATGGGGTCGGAGTTCGCCACCCGGTGGCCGCCCTGGTCGGGCAGGAGTTCATCGATGAGGTGGTTGAGCAAAAAACCCCGTTCGGTCTCGGGCGCACCCTCGGCGAGCGCCCAGGCCCCACGGCGCTTGCCGATGGCGTTCCAGGTCCAGAGGGTCTTGCCGTTGACCGCCTCCATGCGCACCACGGGTGCCTTGATGCGCCCGTGGTGAGAGCTGACCCAAGCCCAATCGCCACTCTCCAGACCGACCTCGTCACAGACTTCCGCTGGCACGTAGAGCGCGTTGTCACCGTGGATCTGCCGCAACCAGGCGTTCTGTGAGCCCCAGCTGTGGTACATCGCCGCGGGCCGTTGCGTGATCGCATGTAACGGGAAAGCGGTCTCGTCGACGCGTTCGCCTTCGAACGGCGGATACCAGCTCGGCAGCGGTGTGAAACACGACGCGATCCGGTCACGCAGGTGATCCGGTGGTTGCCGCTCGCCGTGGCCCTCGGCGGCAAGCTGGAATTTCCGAAGCGGCTCGACGTAGATTTGAAAAGTGTAGGGCTGGGGGCTGTCGAACAGCCCGATCTTCACGGCCCAGTCCTGGTAGGCCTGGTTCCAGGGCTTGAAGTACCGAGCCGCATCCGGGATGTGCGCGGTGAAGAAACCGCCGTTTTCGATGTAACGCTCAAGCTGCTCGGGGTTCGGCTCGCCGCGCCCCTCGCCCGACTCGTCTTCTCCACGCCAGCCGGCCAGCGGTCCGACACCCGGCCGACGCTGGTGGTTGATCATGTAGTCGGCGTAGTCCTGCCACACGGCCTTGCCGTCGCCGTCGACAAAGCCCGGCAGGCCCAGCCGCGCGCCGAGGTCGATGATCACCGATTGGAAACCCCGTACGTCGCGGTCCGGTTCAACCACGGGCCAGCGGATCGCGTCGGCCGCGCAGTCGGGTTCGCTGATCGGCCGGTCGAGCAGCGAGATGCAATCGTGGCGTTCGAGGTAGGTGGTGTCCGGCAGCACCAGGTCCGCAAAGGACACCATTTCGGAGGAGTAACTGTCCGAGTAGATGATCTTGGGAATCTGGTACTCGCCGTCCGCGCGCTTGCGCGTGAGCATGTCGATGACGTCCGTGGTGTTCATGGACGAGTTCCAGGCCATGTTGGCCATGTACATGAACAGCACATCCACCGGGTAGGGGTCACCTGCAGCCGCGTTGCTGATGACCATGTGCATCAGGCCGTGCGCGGACATCGGTGCGTCCCAACTGAACGCTTTGTCGATTCGCCGCGGCGAGCCGTCATCGTTGATCTGCAGGTTCTCCGGACCGCGCACGAAACCGAGGTGCGGACCACCGAGCGGTGTGCCCGGCGCGTGATCCGTGTGCGGCGTCGGGTGCGCCTCGACGGGCTTGGGGTACGGTGGTTTGAAGCGGAACCCGCCGGGCACTTCGACCGAGCCCAGCAGGATCTGCAACAGGTGAATCGAGCGGCAGGTCTGGAAGCCGTTGGCGTGCGCCGAGATGCCGCGCATGGCGTGGCAGCTCACCGGACGCCCGATCATACGCTCGTGCTGCCGGCCGAGGTGATCGGTCCAGGGTTGTTCGATCACCACCTCACGCTCGAAGGCCGCTTCGGCGAGCTCGCGCGCGATTCGGCGAATCGTCTCCGCCGGCACGCCACACTGCGCAGAGACCGCTTCGGGCGTGTAGCGCGCGTCCGCGTACTGCTCTGCCATCAGAGCGAAGACCGGCACGGCTTTGCCACCGTCGGGCAGGTCGAACTCGCCGGTCAACGCAGGCTTGGCGTCGGTGTCGTTGGCGGCGTGCACCGCGCCCGTGCGGCGGTCGGCGACCAGGCACTGGCCATCGGCGTCGCGCGCGAACAGGCCGTGGTCGGCACCGCCCTGGTTGTGCACCACGAGGTGCGGCGCGTTGGTGTAGCGGATTAGGTAGTTCAGGTCGACCTTGCCGGCGCGGATCAGCTCCTGCACCAGTGCGAGTACGAACAGCCCGTCTGTGCCGGGCGTGATGCCGACCCACTCGTCAGCCACGGCGTTGTAGCCGGTGCGCACGGGGTTGACGGCGACGATCTTGGCGCCGCGCGCCTTGAGCTTGCCGAGGCCGATCTTGATCGGGTTCGAGTCGTGGTCCTCGGCGACGCCGAAGATCATGAAGTATTCGGTCAGCTCCCAGTCCGGCGAGCCGAATTCCCAGAACGCGCCGCCCATGGTGTAGATGCCGGCGGCAGCCATGTTGACCGAGCAGAAACCGCCGTGCGCGGCGTAATTTGGCGTGCCGAACTGCTGCGCCCACCAGGACGTCAACGACTGCGACTGGTCGCGTCCGGTGAAGAAGGCGAGTTTAGACGGGTCGTCGCGGCGCACTGGCGCGAGCCAGTCCACAGCTGTCTGCAGCGCTTCTTCCCACTCGATTTCGACGAACTGGCCACTGCCGCGCTCGCCCACCCGCTTGAGCGGCTTCTTCAGCCGCGCAGGTGAGTAGTGCTGCATGATGCCGGCTGAGCCCTTGGCGCAGAGCACGCCCTGGTTCACCGGGTGATCGCGGTTGCCCTGGAGGTAGCGGACCTTGCCGTCGCGCAGGTGGACTTCCACGCCGCATCGACAGGCGCACATGTAACACGTGGTCTTGCGCACCTCGTCGGACACATGCGGAGACAGTTCTATGGGGTGCTCGGGTGACGCCGCCATTGCGCGCTCCAGTCGGGGGGAGAAGGCACCCCGCACCGCAGCGTGCAGCACGGGGTCAAGCGGTCCGGCCTGCGCCGGTCCGCGTCCGGCCAGAAGCGTACACGGGTTGCTG